>NZ_JYNH01000006.1 GCF_000960765.1 Desulfosporosinus sp. I2
ATATCGGCATAGTCTACTCCGTAAGCATCACAAATACGAGCCATTTCATTAGCAAACGAGATTTTCGTGGCTAAAAAGGCATTACTAGCGTATTTGATGAGTTCCGCTCCCGTTAAACTGGTAAAAATATAGGGTGCTTTTCCTCTTTCATATAGCTTTTTAAGCTCTATTATTGGACGACTGGTCTTCGTGCCAAAGACTAATTTATTAGGATGATAAAGATCCCATAAGGCTAATCCTTCCCGCAAAAACTCTGGATTGGAAACGACATCAAATAAGTCTTCATTGATGCCTTTTTCAACTAAGGTTTGGTGAATCCATTCATTGGTTCCTGGAGGTACAGTACTTTTTGTAATAATGATTTTATAAACATTTGTGGTCGAAGCAATGACTTCAACAACTTGGTTAATAAACGTAAGGTTACTGCTTCCATCTTCCTGAGAAGGTGTACCAACGGCAATTAGAATTATTGGATAATCTTTAATACTCTCTTCCACCTGCGATGAAAAAAAGAGCGTATTTTTTTTAATGTTTTTATTAATTAATTCATTCAATCCTGGTTCATATATGGGAACTCTGCCTTGACGAAGGCTTTCAATTTTTGATTCTTCCATGTCCACACATACTACTTCATGTCCAAAGTCAGCTAAAGCAGCAGCCGTTGTGAGGCCTACATAACCTGCGCCTACGATGCATATTCTCATTAATCGCTCCACCTATTCTAATAAAATGTCCATAATAGTTTATTAGAAAATGAGAATATGCGTTACATAATACAAAATATGGGAATAAGTTCTGAAATATAGACGTTAAGACTTTCCATGATTCCACTCACCGTCAGGGTTGAATAGATTATATATGTATCTTGTTAAAGTGGAGGGAAAGATGTGAAGGAATATCAGATTCACCCGTGGGATACCGAAGATCACCCAGGAATAATCGATTTAGATATGTGGGTACCACCAGAAATTGATGAATTAGCAACCCAAGTGATCGCTTGTTATGACATGAAGGTCAACGTCAAAACCTTAGTTACCGCTAAATCAGACAAAGGTGGGGCCATTTGGAAAATTGAAACCGATAAAGGACCTCGCAGCTTAAAAGTCTTACACCGTAAGCCCGCTAGAAGTCTTTTTAGCGTCGGAGCGCAAGACTATATTGTAAAACAAGGAGGGAGAGTACCGGAATTAAAACAAACCCAAAAAGGGCTTCTCTATGTCGAAAAAGGCGGTAAGTTATGGATTGTTACGGATTGGATTGAATCCCTCGTTCCAGCGAATAATGACCTTGAAGGTGCTCAGGCCTTATGTTATGGTTTGGGAGAGTTTCATAAGCATTCTAAGGGATATACTCCCCCACCAGGTTCCGAAAGAGCGTCTAGATTGTATCGTTGGCCAGATTATTATCGGAAAATTACCAGCAAAATCAATTGGTTTAGAAGTGTCGCTCAAGCTTACCCTGATCTTTCAGGTAGCCAATTACTTCTTTCCACTATCGACGTTTTTGAACGAGAAGCGCAAGCCGTAGTCAGCTTTCTTGAGAAATCATCTTATGCACAGATGGTTGCCATGTGGGAAGAGCACTGGGGACTTGTTCACCAAGACTTCGGATGGTCTAATGGTCAACTTGGAACCGGTGGACTTTGGGTGATCGATCTAGACGGGGTATCTTACGATTTACCAATTCGCGATCTACGAAAGCTAATATCAAGCACAATGTTCGACTTGGGCAAATGGGACGTTACGTGGATTCAGGGAATGATAAACGCCTACCACTCAGCAAATCCTCTTGACCTAGAAACGTATGAGATTCTATTAAATGATCTAGCCTTTCCCAATGAGTTCTACAAACACATAAATGAGATGTTGTACGATCCTCAAAATTTTCTTAATCTAAATATTGAAGCGATTCTTCAGCGTCTTACTCTCGTAGAACAAACAAAGGGCCAGGCCTTAGCTACACTGAAGCTCGATAAGAATAAGTTTAAGACTGGTAACTATGCGTCGATACCAGTTTTTGAACCCGAGATTCTTGAAATGATGCAAATGAGAGCGACTAAGGAAAAGACGACTTTACCAAGTCTAATTAAAGAAAATTTTCTCTTAAATTCAACAAAGGTGCAAGATGGCTCTTCTATTAAAAAGAAAAGAAATAAACGTAAAAGTATTGAAAAAGGTAAAAGCTCCAGTGGGAAGGACAGTATCAATAAGAATAGGAACCATCAATTAAAGATTCTTATGATTTGTACAGAAAAGTTACCAGTCCCGCCGGTACGGGGGGGTGCCATTCAAACCTATATCCAGGGAATTTCGGGGAAATTAGGTCAAATACATGATTTGACGATTTTGGGAACAACAGATTCCTCACTACCCCTTGAAGAAACTAAAGATAACATTCAGTATGTAAGAATCGACGGTCAGCAAATTTTTGAGATTTATGCCGAGAAGGTTATCAATTTCCTTCGCGATGAATCGTTTGACCTTATTCATGTCTTCAATCGACCGAGGCTTATTCCGTTAATTCGTGAAGTCGCCCCACATTCTCGATTAATCTTAAGTATGCATAACGATATGTTTAATACTAATAAGATTTTACACGACGATGCGCTTTCGGCAATTGCTGAAGTAGAACGTATTGTTACAGTTAGTGATTATGTTGGAAATACAATTTCAAATCTATATCCTCAAGCAGCAGAAAAGGTTCAGACGATTTATTCAGGAGTAAACCTCGAGGACTTTGTTCCTTGGGAGACGTCAAATACCGCCACTCAGATTCGCCATAAACTCAGGAAAGAAAATAATCTTGAAGACAAAACGGTTATTTTATTTGTTGGGCGGTTAACCCCTAAAAAAGGAACAGATCTATTAATCCAAGCACTAAAAGAGGCTCATTCTTCTAATCCGAATATTGCCTTGGTCATCGTAGGCGGAACATGGTATAGCGTGGATAGAGTCACTGATTATGTTGCCTTTGTACGTGCCCTTGCCGAGAGAGTTCCATTTCCGGTAATTACTACGGGTTACGTTTCCGCTGATAAAATTCATCAGTGGTTTTGGGCGGGAGATATTTTTGTGTGCCCTTCCGAATGGCAAGAACCTTTGGCTCGTGTTCATTACGAAGCCATGGCAGCAGGCTTACCCTTTATCACTACGGCAAGAGGTGGGAATCCTGAGGTTGTCATTGATGAAAATGGGTTAGTTGTTCAGAAACCTGAGGACCCTGTTGAATTTGCTGAGAAGATTAAAATACTCTTATCTAATCCCGAGCTTAGACAAAGAATGGGGCAGACAGGTAGACGTTTGGCAGAAGAACGGTTTGGTTGGGAACGAGTTGCTCAGGAAGTCATAGAGACATGGAAACCTGGAGCTTTTATTAAAACCAATCTGAAGATCGATCGTACCGAACTCATGACGAGTAAGAGTCTAGAGAAAGCCAAATTGACGGATAAAGGCAAACTTAAAAGGAAAGAAATAGTGGAAGTAAAAGTTAGTGGTACCGATAATATTAAGTGCCAAGCAGAGGTCTCTGTTGATTTAGATAGTCTTTCGTCAGTAGTGAAAGCCAGTTCCAACGTTGTGAAGATTACCCGGGACATGATGTTCCCCATGAGTTTTGATCATGATTTGTTGAATATTATTACACCCTCTAAAGTAACACCCGGTTTATCTGTCATTAAAGTGACCAGTCCAATGATTCGACGTTAGGTACAAAAATTGCCTACCCTTGTAGAATGAACGTCTGAGGGAGTACCTTCCGGAATATTACGAAGCCTCCCCACTTAAGAAGTAGGGAAGCTTTTTTAAATTTGGATATAACTAACTCCAAAGTGTAGAATTATAGATTATAAACTGAAAATTCTCATTTCAAAATAATACATCTTATGATACTATGTATAATAATACTATGTAATAAAATAAACAGATAATCGTTAGTTTTCTATGCTTCAAAGTCTATATAACATGCTAGTAGTACAAATAACTGTGATTAGTTATGGAGGAATAAGCATGAAAGCAATGATCGATTTTTTATACGCTAACCCAATTGGCTGCTTGGCATCGATTGATGAGGATGGCAGACCCCATCTAAGACCTTGGAGATTTATGCTTGAACAAGAGGGTAAGTTCTGGTTTTGCACATCGAATACGAAGGATGTTTTTTGTCAAATACAATCTAACCCGGCGATTGAATTTTGCTCAACCTCCCAAGATTTTGTCACTGTAAGAGTAAGTGGAGATGTAATTTTCGGGATAGACATCAATATCAAGCGAAAAATGCTAGCAATCAATGACTTAGTCAAATCCATTTATAAAACCCCTGATAACCCCGAGTTTGAAATATTTTACATAAAGCATGGTCAAGCTGCAATGTTTGATTTTAAAAAAGAAGAGGAGGTAGCGCTAAGATGTTTTTGAATCACTTTGAGTATTTGGCACCAAAAACGCTAGCAGAAACCCTGGAAATGGTGGCCCGCTTAGGAAATAAAGCCAAAATACTCGCGGGTGGCACTGATTTGATGGTGGTAATGAAAGCAAAGGCAATTAGTCCCGACTATGTGATCGACATCAATGGGGTAGAGGAGCTTAAAGGGATCGTTTGCGAGCAAGGAAAAGGAGCTGTTATCGGGACCAATACTAAGTTGGCTGAGATTCAATTTTCTGAGGATATTCAGGCAAAATACCCTGCTCTTGCGTATGCAGCCAGTGAGGTAGGTTCATCTCAGGTAAGGCAGATGGCTAGTCTGGGCGGTAATTCTTGTAATGCTTCTCCGGCGGCAGAGACCCCAACTCCCCTAGTGGCAATGAACGCAAAAGTTGTACTTAAGAGCATTTCGGGAGAGAGAGAACTGCCCCTCGAAGAATTTATTCTTGGCGTCCGGCAACTTAATCTTGCAGAGGGCGAAATGTTAACGAGCTTCATACTCCCGGAACCTGCCCAAAATTCAGCCTGTCGCTATACCTATATGGGGCGCAGAGATGCTATGGAAATCGACTGTGTCAATATGGCAGTAACTATAGAACTCGAAAATGATGGCCAGACGGTGAAAAATGTCAGGCTAGTGATGGGCTCCGTTTATCCTAGGCCTTTGCTCTCAAAGGAAGTGCCTGCACTCTTACTAGGGCAAAAGCTGAGTGATCAACTGATCGAAAAGGCAGCTGAGGCTGCTCAAGGCGAGGCTAAACCTATTGATGATATTAGGGCATCTGCTGAATACCGACGGGAAATTGTCAAAGTATTGGCGCAAAGGTTGCTTAAAGAGGCTTATGCCGCTGCGAAAGGGGTGTAGTTGATGAAAACACTGATAGAATTAAATATCAATGACAGGATTTATGAAGTTGCTGTTGATGCTCGAGATTTACTGATAGATGTAATCAGAAAAAAAGTAGGCCTTACCGGCACTAAGAAAGGCTGCGGAGATGGCGACTGTGGTGCCTGCACCGTATTAATTGACGGTAAACCTGAGTTGTCCTGTATTAAGCTGGCGATAGCTTGTCAAGGTAAAAAAATTACGACTATTGAAGGTCTGGTACAAGAAGGTGGCGTGCTACATCCGCTTCAGCAGGCTTATGTAGATCACGGAGCAGTACAGTGCGGTTTTTGCACCCCGGGCATGATCATGTCCTCAAAAGCATTGCTAGACAGGAATCCTGCTCCCACTGAGCAAGATATCAAGCATGAGTTAAGTGGGAACATTTGTCGTTGCACGGGCTATAAAAGAATCATCGAAGCAGTTGAAGCGACTGCCAAGGTTTGGTCTAAAGAGGGGGTGAAGTAATGGAAAAATCAAAATGGGACCTGACACCGGAAGGCTGGAATCTTGAAGGGGTACCCGCCTACCAGGATGAGAAACGATATACGCAGGTGGGAAGAAGCGTACCCCGAGTAGATGGCCCTATCAAGGTTAAGGGTGAAGCAATTTATACAGGGGATATGACACTTCCCGGCATGGTTTATGGAAAAATCAAGCGTAGCACGTACGCCCATGCCCTTATTAAAAAGATTGATTGCAGCAAAGCTCTGGCGTTGCCGGGTGTTCTGGCAGTCCTGACTGGAGATGAAGCGCCTAATAAATGGGGTATCGTTCCTCAGTCAGCCAACGAAACTACTCTAGCCGTTGGAAAAGTCCGTTTCTATGGTGAAGGGGTAGCAGCTGTGGCAGCCCTAGATGAAGAAACTGCCGAAGCTGCCCTGGAATTGATTGAAGTGGAATATGAGCCTCTCCCGGTGTTATTGGATCCCTTTGAATCCATGGAACGCTCCAATGAAGTGCTTATTCATGAGGATAATAAGGGAAATATAATGGCTGCCGGTGATCAGGTCTATGGCGACGTGGATAAGGCCTTTGCCGAGTGTGAGTACGTTTTAGAAAGAGAATACCATACTAACTATCCTCAACACGGCTTCCTCGAGCCGCATTCTGCCCTAGCCAGTTATGACACCCAAAGCGGTCAACTCCATTTGTGGGCTAGTAGCCAAGTTCCCCACTACCTACACCGTCAGATGTCCATCGTTTTAGAAATCCCTATGAACAAAATTCGGGTTACTCTTCCGACCATTGGCGGTGGTTTTGGTGGAAAAGGCGAAGCCTCACCCTCAGAATTTGTAGCCTGTTTATTATCCAAGAAGGTCGGCAGACCTGTTCAAGTGGTCTTTGATCGCCAAGAAGTATTCTATACCAATAAAGGTCGGCATCCGTGCCATATGAAGGTGAAAATGGGCCTAGACAAGGATGGTTTTATCCAAGCAGTAGATTTTGATAACACGTTGGATAAAGGCGCCTACGCTGGTTGGGGTGTCGTGGTGATGTTCTACACTGCATCAATGCTCCATCTACCTTACAAGGTGCCTAACGTCCGGTTCAGGGGAAGAAGTGTTTTTACCAACAAACCTAGCACCGGGGCTATGCGCGGTCTCGGCGGGGTTCAGCCAAGGTGGGCCTTGGAGTGCCTGATGGATGAAATGTCCGAAATGATGGGAATTAGCCCGTACGAATTAAAGTTAAAAAACGCTATCGAATCAGGTCATACCTGCATAAATAATATGTTCGTACCGCATAGTGAGTTTAAGAAATGTCTAGATACAGCGGTCAAAAAATCCGGCTATCTGGAAAAGCGCGGCAAGTTGCCTTTTGGCAAAGGGATCGGAATGGCTGGTGGTTATTATATATCTGGGACAGCCTATACTCTCTATCAGAACTACAAGCCACATACTACGGTGATGATCAGGGTAGATACAGAGGGCGGTGTTACGCTGCTTTGTGCAGCTGCTGAGATTGGTCAGGGCTGCAATACCGTCATGGCCCAGATGGTTGCTGAGGAGTTAGGCATCCATTTTGAGGATGTGCACATACAGACGGGAGATACAGAAATAGGGGCCTTTGATTTGGGTAGTTTTGCTAGCCGTCTAACTTATGCCTCCGGGGCGGCTATTAAGATGGCCAGCGTAGAAATTAATCAAAGACTCAAAGAAACCGCTGCTGGTATGCTTGGAGTCCGGGCTGATCAGTTGGTCATTAAAAATCATGAGATTTATTCTATGTATGAAAGCAAAAAACGCATCTCATGGGAAAAAGCCGTTGAAGCCTATACTAGTATCAATGGGACCTTGGTCGGGATGGGTAACTATTCTCCACCACGGCGCAAGGGGATTGATATTGTAAGTGGCAATAGGGTTCAGGGCGCAAATATCGGTCACTCACCTACCTTTGGTTTTAGCGCCCAAGTACATGAAGTAGAAGTGGATGTGGAAACCGGTCGGATCTATGTGAAGAAGGTAACCGAAGCCGGTGACTGTGGTACGCCTGTCAATCCCATGAGTGTCGATGGACAGGTAGAAGGGTCCATCTTGTTTAATATAGGGGCCTGCCTTTACGAAGATCAAAAGTTAGATGCCAACGGCAAACACTTAAATCCTAACTTCCACGATTACAAAACGCCGACTACTATGGAAATGCCGGAAATGGATACCACCATAGTAGAAAGTTATGACCCAACAGCACCGTTTGGGGTAAAGGAAACAGGCGAAGGAGCCGTTCAGCCTACCTTTCCAGCTATCACAAATGCTATATACGATGCTATCGGCGTAAGATTTTACAACCTGCCCATAACCCCAGAAATGGTGCTCAAAGCATTAAACGATAAAAAATAAACGTATTACATTCTTAGCGGCAACGGAAATAAAACCGTTGCCGCTAAACCGTTTGTGAACTCTACCCCGTTGCCGCTTAGAGGTACCTCTCCCCACTTGTTGAAGGTGGAGTCTTAAGTGATCAAAAAATATTTAGATAAAGGCGAGGGAAAAACAGGAAATTTACTGTTGCCCAAGGAATTTATATGACATGATTAGAAGAAATTTGGGGAGGTAATTACGGGAGGGGTTGAACGAAGAATGATTTACGAATTTGAAGGTAAACGGCCTGTGATCGGTAAAGGGACCTATGTCTCGCCAGAAGCGACAATAATCGGAGCTGTAATCATCGGTGAAGGATGCTACATTGCTGCAGGAGCACGAATAAGAGGAGATTGGGGAAAAATTACGATTGGAGCAGGTTCTAATATCCAGGAGAACTGCATTATTCATGTCTACCCTGGTTGTGAAGCTGTCCTCGGGCCACGGAGTCACATTGGTCATGGAGCGATTCTTCATACACCTAAGCTTGCTGAACATGTTTTGGTCGGTATGGGTGCTATCATTATGGATAACACAAGTATTGGAGATGGATGCTTAATTGGCGCTGGCGCTTTAGTATTAGAAAGTACTATAATTCCACCTTATAAACTTGTCGTCGGTTCGCCAGCCAAAATAGTTGCTGACCTTTCTGAAGCTACGCAAAGAAAACTTAATGAAGCGACCAGTTACTACCTCGACTTACCTGCACGTTGCCATAAAGGAATTATCCAAATAAGTCTAGAGGAAGTTATGAAATTCTAAAAAACGCTTTCTTATTAATCTCAGTTTACAGAATATAGTGACAATACAATTGGACGCATACGTAAATTGGCATGATCGATTCCGATTGTAATGCTGGAAAAAATGATCTTGTGTAATGAGGAGATGGAGCAAATGACATTTGAAAGTGAGCACAAAGAATCACGCAAGCCGCGTATCGATTTTCATGTTCATTTGGGGGTATACACTTATCACCACCCGTGGGTAACAGAGTGGATGAGGCAAACTCATCCTGTAGGGTATGAAGACTATATTAACCGTTATAACGACCCGGGAGCTTTTGAAGAATTGTTATCCTTAGAAGGGGTTGATTATGCCTGTGTGCTTGCAGAATTGAGTCATATTACCACGGGACTCTGTACTAATGAACAAGTGATGGACTTTTGTCGGGGTAGGTCGAGGCTAATACCATTCTGTGATGTTAATCCCCATATTTTCACTAACCTGGGGGATGAACTGCGTCATAAAGTCGAAGATGAGGGTTTTAGGGGCTTGAAATTGTATCCCACCTACCAACATTACTACCTCAACGACCAGAGAATGTACCCACTCTATCAAGCTGCCCAAGAGTATGGTATTCCTGTTTTGATTCACACTGGGTCATCTATTTTTAAGGGCTCTCGCATAAAGTATGGAAATCCTCTGCACTTAGATGATGTGGCGGTGGATTTCCCTAACTTAAATTTGGTTATGGCTCACTCAGGTAGGGGGTTCTGGTACGAGAAAGCTTTCTTTCTCTCTAAAATGCACGCTAATATCTATATGGAGCTTGCCGGTCTTCCTCCTGCTAAACTGCTGACTTATTTTCCAGAACTGGCTCGCAACACGGATAAAGTTATCTTTGGGAGCGATTGGCCAGGCATGCCAAACATCGGTAGAAATATGGAAGCCATCAGCAAATTACCAATACCAGCGGAGGGTGTAGAAAACATTCTTGGTGGTAATGCTGCGAAGTTGTTGCGGCTGTAGGGGTAGAATCTTAACAAAATATAAATGCATACCCCTTTTCATTCCCGATGCTTGCTAGTATACCACTTAGTGAATGGTGTATAATATTTCCTATGCCGAAATTAACTACTTAGTGAGCTTGCTCAACTAAAGTAAAAATCGAGACATCGGTAAAATTTTAATGGATGACGTGCCGCTCATCACTAGATAATTGTTATATTAAAGACTTTTGAAGATTATGCTGCGTAGATATGGGTAATTGACGCACCTGCTTAATGGCAGGAGATTGACCATTTAGAGAGAATACTTTGGGGTAGAGGGGGGATTGTATGCCAAAGGAATTAACACATTGGCATATTGCTCGCGAAGCTATGAAAAAGGGAATCCCAGGAGAGGTGGGAAAGATCATAGCGAGTAACCCTGCACTATATTATCTCGGTGCCATTGCTCATGATATTGGTTTTTATGATTTATCTTCGCCGTCTTTAGTAAATTTAGAGCATGTAGCCAACCAACTCCATGGTGTGGGAGGCGACAATACTGTAGCCCCACTTTGTGAGATAATGGAGAGGGCACTTGGTCAGGACAACCATCGAGTGCACCTTGCATTTTTGTTGGGTATGTTGACTCACTTTGTGGCAGATAGCACGTTTCACCCCATGGTTTACTACATGAGTGGAAATTATTTTGCTGAAGATCCAGAGGAACGGGATAAAGCCGTATATCGGCATCGATTACTAGAGACAGCCCTTGATCTTTGGTTAAAGAGCGTTCAACCGATGGATTATCCCTCAGGTTTGCTTCAGCTTTGGCGGGATACGGGGGAAACTGAGAGAAAGGCGTTTAGACTACTGATCGAACAAGCTGTCTGCAATGGGGATATTCGTAAAATCGAACATTTCCATAAGGCTTGGCGGAATCACCGTTTACTGCAAACCGTTTTCGGTTGGTCAACGCCATGCAAAATCATATCACTTTACCGGCGTTTTGGTCATTTATCAGTTGGAAAACTGGAGGCTCTATTTTATACTCAGCCTTTGGATTTGTCGTTTTTTGAGACGAAACTTGTTTGGCGACATCCCGTAACGGGAGAAAGCCATGCTATAATGATAGAAGCGCTTTTCGATATCTGTGTCAAAAAGGTTGTCCACTTATTTAAACAATTAGCTGAACAACCGATAGAAAAATGGCCGCATCTCTTATGTGAGCTTTCACCGCTATCTTTAGATAGTGGGCTTCCCTTTGTGCCAGTTGCGCAAATGAAATTTTTCTGTGCTGAGCCACTTGAATACCGGTTGCGGTATGATTTAAGAGGTAAAATCCCCACCTGAATCAAGGATATAGTTTCTAAGCTAGTTCGTGCGGTTATATCGGAAAATAGTGAACTCCGAGGAAATCCTCGGAGTTTTAAGATATCATGGGTTGAGTTATAGTAAGTATTGAGGATAGGTGTTGGTTTACGTGGGATTGTGCATAATCTCCATATCATCGTCGTCGTCATCATAAGAGCATCCACACCCTCGTGATACAATCGTGAAACCGTACCTTTCTGACTTTCGCCCGAGCAAAAACGCAACGACAAGACTCAACAGAAAGAACATCCCATGGGTATGATAATGTTTTTGGTGAAACAACATTAAAAATCCCTCCTTTAGTTTTAGAATGGCCGCTATGGGTTAGATTCATCCCGGAAATTTAAGGAAAAATAGTTGGAGGTTATTATGCATTACAAGGTATTGCTTTGGGATTTAGATGGGACGTTGACAGATCCTAAAGTAGGGATTACGCTCTCTGTTCAATATGCTCTAAGTAAGTTAAATTATCCTTTACCGAAAGTGGATGACTTAGATTGGATTATTGGACCCCCTTTAAGAGAGAGCTTTAAAACTCTTCTTCAAACGACAGAGGAAACTCTTTTGGATCGAGCGATCAGGCTGTATAGGGAACGATATCAAGAAATAGGGCTCTACGAGAATATCGTTTATCCTGGGATTCCCGAGTTATTATCCCAGCTGAAAGACAAGGGGTGTAGGCATCTGTTGGCAACCTCAAAACCGGGAGTTTTTGCAAACAGAATTCTTCAACATTTCTCAATAGATTCTTACTTTAGTGTTATCATGGGAAGTGAATTGAATGGTCAATTTGTGGAGAAGGAAGTTTTGATTGGGGAAGTACTTAAAAATGTGCCTTCTGAGTTACATTCGAAAACAGTGATGATTGGGGATCGCAGATTTGATGTCCAAGGGGCAAGGGCCAACCACATTGATGTCATCTCAGTGGGATATGGTTATGGAACAGTCGAAGAACTACATAAGGCAAACCCTGATTTTATCGTCCAAAGTGTCAAAGACTTAGAAAATTTATTGAACGAGGATCTTGTTTGATCTTTAATTTCTAGTATTGACTGGGTATCGAACTGCCGCGTCTAAATAAACAAAATTCTCATCCTTTTCTTGACGCACCATGCCGACAATACCGTGATCGTCTGTTTTTTCCAGATGGCGATGAACGGCAAACTGATAGGCACGTTCATCCCAGGGATTTAAAAATTCTTTGACTGTATCGAAATAGGTTTCGATGGGAATTTTAAGATGATGATGATAGACTTGAAGCGTTGTTTCTGAAGACATACGGATTCCTCCCTTCGAGATTAGTCTGAGATATTACATAAAGAAATATGTGTTGATAAAGAAGAAAGAAGGAGGGCGAACATGGACGATGAATTCCAATCTAATGTAGTCCGAAGTGAGTTCCCCCTTAATAAGCGGAATTTGAGTTGGATTGATCTAGTGCTGGTTTTGGGTGGAGTTATAGGTATTTATGTCTTTTTGGCCTTTGGAACTCTATGGCTAATGGAATTATGGCCGCATGAACGTGCCTTAATGTATTTGAATGCTTTTATGACACAGCTATCCTTCGCACTTCTGATTTGGTTGCTAAAAAGAATCAGGCACTGGGAATGGCAGGATTTTGGTTGGAAGGGGGTACCTATTAGAAAGTTTTTCTTAAATGTACTAGGTTTATATTGCTTATCTTGGGTCATTAACATTGGTTATGCTATTGTTCTTTACAATAATGGGTTAACCCCCCCTGATACCGATGTTTATTCGAAATTATTAGGACAGGCTACGTGGTATACTTTAGTGCTTAACTTGCTTTTAGCAGGAGTATTAGCACCCTTCGTGGAAGAAACGTTATTTCGAGGACTGATTTTCGGCAGTTTGAAAGCGTATTTTGGGAAATGGACAGCAGCTACCGTAAGTGCAGTCATTTTTTCCGCTCTTCATTTTCAAGCCTACGGATTCTTGCCGCGCTTTGTTTTAGGGATCATTTTAGTGTACCTTTTTGATAAATACAAATCTCTCTATCCATCGGTTGGGTTACACGCCTTAAATAACATTGTGGCCACCACGATTGCAGCAAAGCTATTGTAATGACGACTTTAAAACTTCCTATAACAATCCTAGGTGAACAAACCTAAAGGAGGGCCTTTTACATTTCAACCGAAGTGTAGAAGGCTCTTAATAATTATTAGGTAAAACTAAGGATTTTAGCGTTCATTAGCGCGTTAGAATAAATTTGAGTTCTAGGCAAACAATAAGGGCACATTGACTTTATAGAGCGGGGGTCATGGGTTTTGGGAGGGATAACTATGTCAAAAACTGAAAGCTATTATCAGTGGGCTCGACGCAAAGGGATATCCAGGAGGGACTTCCTCAAATTCTGCACGTTAATGGGTGCAATGCTAGGGCTGGATGCCGCTGAATTCCCGAAGATTGTTCAGGCCCTACAGTCTAAACCGCGCTTGCCAGTGATTTATCTTAATTTACAGGAATGCACCTGCTGCGCGGAATCGTTCTTGCGTTCTGCACACCCTTTGGTTTCTGATTTGATCTTTAATATGATTTCCCTTGATTATATGGAAGTGTTACAAGCAGCTGCCGGGCATCAAGCGGAAGCTGTCCGCTTGAAGACGATGAAAGATCATCCCGGGGCCTATATCTTGGTTGTCGAGGGCAGCGCGACTTTGGGTGATGGAGGGGTTTATTGTACTATTGGAGGAGTGACATCTACTGAACTTTTAAAGGAAACGGCCAAGGGAGCCGCGGCCGTTATCGCCTATGGGTCATGTGCGACTAATGCCTGTATCCAAGGCGCCTACCCCAATCCTACGCAAGCGGTTCCGATCCGGAGTGTCGTTAAAGACAAACCCATTATCGATGTTCCGGGTTGTCCCCCCATCGCAGAAGTGATCACCGGAACGATTGTACACTATCTTACCTTTGGAAAGATACCGGAGTTGACGAACCAAGGAAGGCCTAAGGCATTTTATCAACACCGGGTGCATGATAATTGTGTACGGCGTGCTTTTTTCGATGCCGGTCAGTTTGTGGAATCGTTTGACGATGCCGGAGCAAAGCAAGGTTGGTGTCTGTATAAAGTGGGATGTAAAGGGCCAACAACCTATAACGCCTGTGCAATTACAGAATGGAATGATGGAGTAAGTTATCCCATTAAATCTGGACATCCTTGTATTGGTTGTTCGGAAAATAATTTTTTTGATAATACCCCCCTATATACACATTTGGCCAAAATCCCCAACAATGCGATTGGAAAAGATGTGGATAAAGTCGGAATGGGTGTGCTCGGCGTTGCTGCACTTGGAGTCGTCGCCCATGCGGGAATGACGGCTATGGTAAAGCATCAGGAGTATCAGCATAAGAAGTGAGAAAGAATAAGGAGGCTTGAGGAAAGACCTCAATAATTAGTGGTATTGCATTTATGAAAGGAAGCAAACAATGGCAACAAGAATCGTCGTTGACCCTATCACCCGTATTGAGGGACACTTGCGTATTGAGGCGGTGGTTGAAGGAAACCGCATCGTCGACGCTCTGAGTGCGGGTACTGTCTTCAGAGGTATCGAAAAGATTGTTGAAAATCGAGATCCCAGAGATGTGTGGGCGTTTGTGCAGAGGATCTGTGGCGTGTGCACTCATATTCATGCTTTAGCCTCAATTCGGGCGGTCGAGGATGCGTTGGATATTCGCATTCCTAAAAACGCTAATTTAATTCGCAATATCATGACCACAACCCAATTTGTCCAAGATCATGTCATCCATTTTTACCATTTGCATGGCTTTGACTGGATTGATGTACTCAGTGCTCTCAAGGCAGATCCTGCCCAAACAAGTGCTCTAGCCCGCTCGATCTCAAATTGGCCAAATTCCTCGGATGGATATTTTCGAGATGTACAAAATAAAGTGAAGACCCTAGTAGAAAGTGGACAACTCGGGATATTCGCCAATGCTTACTGGGGCCATCCAGCCTATCGCCTACCTCCAGAGGCGAACTTAATCGGAGTTGCTCATTATCTCGAAGCCTTGATGTGGCAGAAAGAAGTGGCTAAGATACATACCATTTTCGGAGGGAAAAACCCCCATCCCAACTATTTGGTAGGAGGGATGGCCTGCACTTTGAATATGGATGACAATGATGTTATTAATATGGAACGTTTGAATTTAGTGAAAAATAAGATCGATGAGGCGCAAGTCTTTGTGGATCAGGTTCTGATTCCGGATATTTTTGCGATCGCTAGTTTTTATAAGCAAGATCTTTACGGTGGGGGCGGAGGAAATTACCTGGCCTATGGAGGGATCCCGACGATTGATATTCGTGAACCGGATAGTTTTCTCTTTCCGGGGGGAGTTGTTTTAGATCGTGACTTAAGTAAAGTCCATGACGTCGATCTAAAAGACGCTAAGCAAATTCAGGAATTTGTGTCCCATTCCTGGTATCGTTATGATGATCCCAAGGCAGGATTGCATCCCTGGCAAGGAAAAACGGAAGCCTCATACGAGGGACCGCGCCCACCTTATACTAATCTAGACGAGAAAAAAGGATACAGCTGGATAAAAACACCACGTTGGCAAGGTCGACCAATGGAAGTGGGGCCTTTGGCTCGTTTTGTTGTGGCATATGCCAAAGGAAATCAAGAGATCAAAGGGCTGGTTGATGACGCACTCCACCATTTAAATCTGCCAGTATCGGCACTTTATTCAACGTTAGGTCGTACTTTGGCAAGGGCTTTAGAAGCAAAATATTTAGTAAACCATCTGGCAGGGTTTTACCAGGATTTAGTAGACAATATTAAAGCAGGGGACTCTCAAACGTTTAATGGGGAAAAATGGGAACCTGAAAAATGGCCTTTACAAGCCCAAGGGGTTGGAATTGCAGAAGCGCCACGCGGTGCCTTAGGGCATTGGGTTAGGATTAATAATGGGAAAGTTAGTGGTTATCAAGCGGTGGTACCAACGACTTGGAATGCATCTCCTAGGGATGACTCTGGTCAAAAAGGGCCCTATGAATCCTCATTACTGGATACCCCTATTCTGCACGAAGACCAACCTTTGGAACTGCTGCGCACAATTCATTCCTTTGATCCCTGTCTGGCTTGTGCTACCCATTTATTAAATCCCCAAGGGGATGAAATCTTAAAGGTTAGAGTGCTTTAAAGGAGGACTCTCAAGAATGATGACTCTAAGACATCAGGTATATGTTTGGCAATTTCCAGTGCGATTATTTCATTGGGTCAACGCTTTAGCGATTACTGTTCTCTTCGTGACCGGAATGTATATCGGACATCCAATTCTGGACTCTCCTGGCGAGGCGGTTGGGAACTTTTTCATGGGAAAGGTTCGTTTTTGGCATGGTCTGAGTGCCTATATTTTTAGCGCAAATATTCTTTTTCGGCTCTATTGGTTTTGGGCCGGAAATGAATATTCCAAAATCCGATTATGGAAAAAAGAGTTCTGGAGCGATGTTGTTACAACCTTCAAATACTACACTTTTATGACGAGAGAACATGTTTTACACGTGGGGCATAATGCCGTCGCCCAATTGATGTATCTCATCTTTATTTGGCTGGCAGGGCTACTTATCATCCTTACTGGACTTGCGATGCGTGGGGGAAGCGACCCTAATGGAATCATTCAAGGCCTTTTTGGCTGGGTAGTTCCCTTCTTCCGCAACGAATATCAGGTCCGTAATGTTCACCATTTTCTGGCTTGGGGCTACGCATTGTTCCTCTTGGGTCACCTCTATATGGTTTTTCGCCAGGACATTCTGGATGATGACGGAACCATTTCCTCGATGGTTAATGGGTATAAGTTTGAAATTATTCCCCCTGATGCACAGGAAGGGCGGACAGATTACTTGACTAAGGAGAGGCGACGAAATTATAGTTGACAAGGTAATGTTTTATCAGAACTGATGCCTCTGCCAGAGGAGTCAGTTCTGTTTTAACATCATCTTGGATAAGCTGTAAAATGAATGATTGTTTGCGTGGAAAGGCGTATGATATAATCTGTGTAGAAAAACATTGAGAAGTTTAAATGGAGCAGACGGTCCATTCAAACATAGAGAATATTCCTGAAAATAGATAGGGGTAAGAGTGTGACAGAAAGACAACAGCAAGCACTACAAATAGCTATTGATGGCCCTGCCGGCGCAGGGAAAAGTACGATTGCCAAGATTGTAGCAAAAAAATTACACCTTTTCTATATTGATACTGGTGCTATGTATCGAGCAATTGCTTATAAAGCGCTCAAAAGCGGAGCACCTTTAAACGATGAATCTAAGATAAGTCAAATAGCTAAAACCACGAAGGTTGTACTTGATCATTCAGACGAGAGACTCGTTTGGTGTGATGGCGAGAATGTCACTCAGGCTATACGTAACCCCGAAATTTCACGGGCAGTTTCGGTTGTGGCCTCGTACCAGGGGGTTCGAGAACGCTTGGTAGAACTTCAACGCATGGAAGCTAAGCGGGGGGGGGTAGTGATGGATGGTCGAGATATCGGCACCCACGTTTTACCTGACGCAGATTATAAGATTTTTTTAACGGCGACTTCTGAAGAAAGGGCTAGGAGGCGGTGGGTCGAACTCTCGAAGGCTGGAAACGTTGTGACTTATGATGAAGTTGCTCGAGATATGCTAAAACGTGATCGATCGGATACAGAGAGAGAAGTTTCACCCTTAAGGCCTGCTCAAGATGCAATTATTCTCGATACAACCGGTTTAAGTGTGGAAGAACTGGTAGCGGAAATTATTATGTTAACTCAGGAGGACGAATCATGAAGCTTTATAAGTTTGCGAAGAAGATGTTTCGCCTACAGTTTCGAATAATGGGTTGGAAAGTTCAAGGCGCGGAGAACTTACCCATGCAGGGCCCTGTTATTTTGGCCATTAACCATGTTAGCATTTGGGATCCGCTTGTCGCGGCATGTGGTGTACCCCGCCATGTATCCTTTATGGCCAAAGAAGAATTATTTTCTATACCGGTTTTAGGGATGATCTTTTCCAAACTTGGTGCCTTTCCAGTGAAACGGGGACAGGGTGATATGAATGCCATCCGGCAATCGTTGGCCATCTTAAAGCAGGGGCGAGTGTTAGGGCTTTTCCCTGAAGGAACAAGGTCAAAGACTGGGGAGCTCCAAAAAGGGCTTCCAGGAATGGTCCTGCTCATGGAAAAGAGCCAAGCTTCCGTTGTCCCGGTCAAGGTTTACGGGACAACAAATTTATTAACCAAAGGGTGGGGAAAAATTGGGGTTGTTGTTGGCAAGCCCTTGACCGCTCAGATGCTGAAGGCTCCTGAAGGGGTGGGAAACCGCCGTGAATGGATTGCGGATCGCATTATGCAGGCAATGATCGAATTACCCAAAGCCGAGTGAATATAAATCACAGGAATGGCAGGAATTTCGGAGTAGAATAGAGAATTAGTTCTGTACAATTTACAGGGAGGTCCTATGGTTTGAAAGTCACGATGGCGGCAAAAGCTGGGTTCTGTTTTGGAGTGAAACGTGCCTTAGAAATGGCAGAACGAACAGCAGGAACTTCACAAGCTGTTTCCCTTGGACCCCTTATTCATAATCAGCAGGTCGTAAAACGCTTATCAGAACATGGAATTCGAGTAGTGGATGATTTGAGTGAAGTAACCTTCAATCAAGCGTTAATTATTCGATCTCATGGTGTTGCACCTAGCGTTTATGATGGGGCTGCGCACAAAGGGGTTCGGGTAGTCGATGCCACTTGTCCCTTTGTTCAAAAAGCTCAACGACTAGCGGCCGAGTCCGCACAATTAGGGCAACAAGTGATTGTCATGGGAGATAAGCTTCACCCTGAGGTTCAAGGTATTTTAGGGTGGGCTGGAGAACAGGCCATACCGATCCAAACGGTCGAGGAAGCAAAAGAGCTTCCTTATTACCCGCATTTAGCCGTTTTGGCACAGACAACTCAACTTGCGGAAAACTTTTCTAAGATCGTCGAAGAGTTGAAACTTCATACGGGTGACATAACCGTTCATAACACGATCTGTAATGCAACTGCAGAACGACAAAAAGTGGCTCGAGAATTAGCAGAGACTGTTGATGTCATGGTTGTTGTGGGCGGACGTAATAGTGCAAATACCCGAAAACTAGCCAGTATCTGTGAGGAACGCACAAAAACATATCTCATTGAAACTGCGGATGAATTGGAAACTACTTGGTTTATCGAAGCTAAAAATGCCGGCTTAACAGCGGGGGCTTCTACGCCGGATTGGATCATTGAGGAGGTTTATAAAAAAATGTCTGAAATGAATGAAAACGAAATGAATATGGAACGTTGGATAGAAAGCTTGCAAGAGATTCATCTCGGCGCACGGGTTTCTGGTACTGTCGTTAAAATAAACAGAGAGGAAATCTTCGTCGATATTGGCTGGAAATGCGAGGGAGTCATTCCACTCAATGAGTTATCGATTGGTCGGCCGACTCATCCGGAGGATGTTGTAGCAATCGGGGATATCATCAATGCTGTCGTACTTCGCGTAGAAAATGAAGAAGGGTATACCGTTCTTTCAAAACGAAAAGCAGATGAAGAGGCTGCTCATGAACGTTTAGACAACGTTGCGGCAAGTAAAGAAGAAATTCAGGCTAAGGTCGTTGAGGTAGTTAAAGGTGGCTTAGTGGTGGATGTGGGACTAAGGGGGTTCGTTCCAGCCTCTCAAATCCAATTAGGTTATGTCGAAGATCTGAATCAGTTTTTGGGGCAAACCTTACGCTTGAGATTAATTGAATTTGACTCATCAAAACGCAAAGTAGTACTTTCCCAGAAAGTAATTTTGGAAGAGGAACAAGCGCTTAAACGCCAACAGTTACTAGAAACCCTCAAAGAGGGTGATGTAGTTTCCGGCGTCGTCAGGCGGATAGCTGATTTTGGAGTTTTTATTGATATTGGTGGAATGGATGGGTTGCTTCATATTTCGGATATGGCATATACGCGGATTAAGCACCCTTCGGAATTGCTGGCGGTTGGGGACGAGGTTGAGGTTCAGGTTTTAAGATTGGATCACCAAACAGGAAAATTAGCCTTAGGGTTTAAACAGCTTAAAGAGAGTCCCTGGCTTCAAGCAGCTGTAAATTATCCTGTGGGATCAATCATTCAGGGAAAAGTGGTGCGTATCACTCCCTTTGGCGCATTTGTCTCGCTGGGAGCGGGTGTCGATGGATTAGTTCATATTTCCCAATTGTCAGAGCAACGGGTTAATAAAGTCGAAGATGTGCTTAAAGTTGGAGAAATCGTAACTGCTAAGGTCCTTCAATGTAAGCCAGAGGAGAAAAGAATAAGCTTAAGTATACGTGAGGCGATGGCTGATTCCACTCAGACAAATGATACGCAGGCTTTAGCTGAACAGCCTGAAATCCAGCCGGTAACAATAGGGGATGTCCTTGGGAATATTTTCAACTCAGAGAACCAAGCAAAGTAACTCTCCAAGACGGGTGTTATTAAATGGTTAACAATGGCTTCCTGTTCTATGACGCAGGAAGTCATTTTAAACACAAGCCAGTTTCTCTATTACGTTAAAGGAAGGGGAGCCTGATGGCTAAACGAAAACTAAAGTTGCCAATAGATTTCCCCATATTATTCCTAACTCTAGCACTTTTAGCGTTTGGATTAATCATGATTCTAAGCGCGGGCGCAGTGCGAGGGTTTAACACACAACAAAATTCATACTTTTTTGTTACGCAACAATTAAAGTGGACGATTGTAGGTGCTTTTTTTGCAATTGTGGCCATGCTTATTCCTTATACGTTTTTAAGGCGCTTGGCCGGAATAGGTATCCTTATAAGCATGGTATTACTGATAGCAGTCATCTTTACTGATTCAGGGATTCAAGCGAATGGCTCTGCCCGGTGGATTAAACTATTGGGATTTACAGTTCAACCTTCAGAAGTTGCCAAACTTGCCATGGTACTTTTTTATGCGCATATTTTAGATCGATATCCGGTAATGCGGGGCAAAGATTGGCGTACCCCTTTAGGCATACTCCTGCCGATTACGATCCTTATTTTGGCCCTTGTCTATAAACAACCTGATTTGGGGACAGCAATGGTCTTGGCACTAACCTGTGCAGTCATGCTGTTACAGACGGAACTTCCGACATTTTGGTTTGTAGCTGCCGTACCGACGCTTGGACTGCCGTTAGTTTATATGATTCATAGGACAGAATACCAATGGAATCGAATTTTAGTGTGGCTTGACCCGTGGAAATATGACATGGATTTAGGGTATCAGATTACAAATGCTGAAATTGCCTTCGGCTCGGGCGGCTTGTTCGGAGTTGGTTTAGGGCGAAGTATGCAAAAATATGGATTCCTTCCTGAAAACCACACCGATACAATTTTTGCTATTGTTGGAGAAGAATTGGGCCTGATAGGGACTGTGTTTTTGATACTTCTCTTTGTTGCGTTGTACGCACGCGCCTATTATGTTATCAGTGGATGCCCGGATCGTTTTGGACGATTATTGGGTTTTGGATTGATATCAACGTTAGCTATACAAACAACCATTAATTTAGCAGTGGTGACTGGAGTACTTCCGGTGACAGGGATTACCCTTCCTTTAATCTCTTATGGCGGGAATTCCTTGGTGATTACTTTGGTCAAACTAGGTCTGATCTTAAATCTATCTCGCTATCGTAAAAAAACCCCGACTCTGATGCTGGCGAAACGCCCACAGAAGATCACAGTGTAAACTCCTTCTTTACGGGAATAATAGGGAAAAGTTCCGTCATAAGGTGGGAGTTATGTGCTATTTCCCTATGGAGAATGGGTAATTCTATTCTTAACCCTCGAAACTTGGGTAGAAAAACGAGCTTCTCAGCGCTTTTTTCTCAGCTTATCGATTGCTTGGCTGATCGGAAAATGGTTAGAATTCATGGTTCCTGTAACGCTACCTTGGCACTGGCACTATGCACGTTTGTCAGTTATGCTGGTTTTCTGGGGATGGGCTATGAAACGAGCTGAAAAACGGATGTTTCCGCTTTTAGTGACCAGTTTAATCGTAGGCATGGAGACCCTGTTTCAAGTCAATGAGCCTGGAGTTCTCCCATATGGGCCATGGATTTTTCTGTTGATAATGGTTGTGGTTGCTTGGTTAACAGCGAAAACTTTTTGGGGAACAGCAGCCGCGTTATCAGGGAGCTTACTAATAAATCAAGCTTTCGTGCGTTTTACCTATGATGGAATCGTAAGCTATGCCGACTTACCTGAGGAATTTGTTTGGAATTTTGGAGTCGGTTTCTTCGCGCTTGGGGCCAGCCTATGTCTAGGTCGGCAATATTATACCGAACGGAATCTAGAAAAGGTGACCGCTAATAAGTTGTCTTCGAATAATGAGGTTACTTACGAACCTCTGGAGGAACGCGAACTTCAGTAGCAGGCCTGATTGATATGTAGTATACTTGTAAACGATTGAGGCTAGGAAATACCCTCGATCTTAATTGTCAGGAGGATGAAACGTTTTGTCGAACGGGCTAGTGGTCACTGCTGTCCATAATGGGAGTGTTGCTGAGGAAATGGAAATTGAAGTTGGGGATCGTGTTCTTAAAGTCAACGAAGAAGAACTTAACGATATTGTAGACTTTCAATTTGGCATAGCTGAAGATCAATTTATGCTACTGATCGAGAAGAAAAACGGTGAACAATGGGAGCTTGAGATTGAGAAAGATCCAGAGGAATTCTTAGGTCTTGAAGTAGAAATCAGTTCTAACGGACTAAAATTTTGTCGTAATAATTGTACGTTTTGTTTTGTGGCTCAAATGCCAAAAGGAATGCGGTCGACCCTTTATGATAAAGACGACGATTACCGCTTATCCCTTACCCAAGGAAGTTTTATTACTCTTTCTAATTTAAATGAGGAGGAAATTGAGAGAATTATTTCCCTCCATCTTAGCCCTCTCTATGTTTCGGTCCACGCTTGGAACTCAGAAGTACGGGCGCGTATGATGAGGAACCCCCACGCAGGAAGGCTACCCGACCAAATCAAACGCTTTGCAGAGGCTGGAATCGCGGTCCATGCCCAGATAGTGGTGGTTCCGGATCATAACGATGGAGAGGTTTTAAATGAAACGATCAAAGAGCTGGGCAATCTCTATCCAGCGATACAATCCATTGCCGTGGTCCCCGTGGGGTTAACCCGCTACCGTGAACACCTTACCCCCTTGCGTGGATTCACGCCCGCTGAAGCTTTAGATATCTTAGCTCAAGCAGAGGTGTGGCAGAAGAAATTCCTGTCGTTGACGGGCCAACATCTGGTCTATTATGCCGACGAATTCTATGTTATGGCTGGACGAGAGTTTCCTGGGGCTGCCGTTTACGATGATTTTCCTCAACTTGAAAATGGTATAGGAATGGCCCGAAAATTCATGACCGAGATGGAATCGGTATGGGACCTTTTACCGACAGAATTGGCCGGTCGCCGTATTCATCTGATCACAGGGACCTCAGCTCAAGAGTTTTTTGAGTCATGGAGTCACCGTTTAATGGATCGTATCAAGGGCTTGGAACTAACGGTCCATGTCATACATAACGATTTTTTTGGAACCTCTGTAACAGCTGCAGGATTGTTAACGGCCCAAGATATCTCCCGGCAACTGGAGGATCTGTCAGGTGGGACATTTCTAATTCCCCGTGTGATGCTGAAAGCTGATGAAGACCTCTTTCTGGATGATCACAGTGTCAAGTGGTTAGAAGAAAAGGTCAATGGCAAGGCTAGTATTGTCGAAAATAATGGCATAGTATTCTTGGAACATCTAATTGGGGATTCTTTGGAGGTGGGATGATTTGAGTAAACCAGTAGTAGCAATTGTAGGACGACCGAATGTGGGAAAATCTACCTTGTTTAACCGTATCACAGGTGGACTGGTAGCCATTGTTGAAAATATGCCGGGTGTGACAAGAGATCGTCTTTATCGTGATGCAGAATGGCTGGGACGAAAGTTTGCCTTGATAGATACTGGGGGAATAGAATTTAAGGATGAAGGAACTCCCATCGCTGCGCAGATGCGTCGGCAGGCAGAAATTGCTATGGAAGAAGCAGACGTCATTATTTTTGTCGTCGACGCTCAAATATCTCCGACTCCTGATGATGATCTAATTGCCAGAACGCTCCGCCGCTCGGGGAAGCCTGTCTTGCTGGCAGCCAATAAAGTTGAAAATTTCGAAAAGGTTGAAGGACAACTTTATGACTTTTTAAGCTTAGGATTAGGAGAAGCAATTCCTATTTCTGCAGTACATGGTATGAATACGGGAGATTTACTTGATTTGGTTATCTCTAAACTACCAAAGGATGAGGAAGACGATTATGATCCCGATGTGATTAGGATTTCCGTGATCGGGCGTCCAAATGTAGGAAAATCTTCCTTAGTAAACATGATTCTCGGGAGAGAACGGGTCATAGTAAGTAATATTCCTGGAACGACCCGAGATGCCATTGATACTCCGTTTGAACACGAGGGCAAGCACTATATTCTGATTGATACAGCAGGTATGCGTCGTAAATCACGCATCGATGAACTAACTGAGCAATATAGCGTGGTTCGTTCTCTTCGGGCCGTGGATCGCTCGGACATGATTCTCATGCTGATTGATGCCGTTGATGGAGTCACTGAGCAAGATAAGAAAATCGCTGGGTATGCTCATGAAGCGGGCAAAGGAATTATTTTGGTCATTAACAAATGGGATCTTGTCGATAAAGATGAAAAGACCATTAATAAATACGAAAAGACAATTCGTGAAGAATTAGGGTTTATGCAGTATGCGCCAACCATGTTTATTTCCGCCAAAACAGGGCAAAGGGTTAATAAAATCTTGGAACTTGTCGATTTTGTCGTGGAACAAAATTCCACACGCGTGACAACGGCAACCTTGAACACCTTGCTGAGAGAGTGGATTCATCTTAATCCGCCCCCGTCCGACAAAGGGCGGCGCTTAAAAGTAAGATACCTTACCCAAGTGGGAGTAAAGCCGCCTACGTTTGTTTTCTTTGTCAATGATCCAGAGTTAATGCATTTTTCCTATAAACGCTATTTGGAGAATCAAATGAGGAAACATTTTGGGTTTGAAGGTACTCCAATCCGAATTGTTGTCCGACAAAAAGATGAAGAGAAAGAGAAGGATTAATGCCATGCCACGCTATTCGATTTTTATTTTAGCGTATTGCTTGGGTGCCATCCCTTTTGCTTATCTTGCTGGCCAGCTCAAAGGAATTGACGTGCGTCGGCATGGCAGCGGAAATATTGGCACAACAAATGCCTTTCGCCTTTTGGGGGTTAAACTGGGCATTTTAGTATTGCTCGGAGATTTTTTGAAAGGCGCCTTGGCAGCTCTCCTCGGTTTATGGGCGTACGGACCATGGGGAGGAATCATAGGAGGGTTCCTAGTAATGGCGGCCCATAGCTGGAATCCGTTATTCAAGTTTCGGCCCAGCGGGAAGGGGGTTGCCGCAGGATTCGGGATTATTACGGTGCTAATGCCAAAAGTTATGTTTTTAGCAATCGCACTTTTTATTGTGGTCGTCGTCTTGACGCGTTATGTTTCTATGGGTTCCGTAGTTGGTGCTCTAACGGTTGCTATTACTGTTTTTGTTTTTTCGGAACCGTTTGCGTATCGGGTTTTTGGCTTGGTTGCCGCCTCTGCTGTGATCTACCTGCATCGGAGCAATATCCAACGTGTCTTAAATGGAACAGAACACCGATTTGGAGACAAGTAAAATCGTGGTTCGTGGTTCGTGGTACGTAGTTCGTGGTTCGAGGGTTGCGGTTCGCGTTCATGGTCTACTTAATATTCGAACCGCGAATATCGAACATCGAGTGCGTGGTTCGTAGTTCTAGAGTTGAGGTTCGTAGTAAGTAGTCCACTACAATATTCGAACCACGAACCACGAATATCGAATATCGAGTAGGGGGTAGGTTATGCCAAATATAGCTGTTTATGGTGCAGGAAGTTGGGGAAGTGCTTTAGCTGTGCTCTTGGCGAATGCTGGGCATCAGGTCTCCCTCATCGGTCGTGATCCAGACGCTATGGAACGTATGCGGAAGCAACGCGAAAATACCCATTATCTACCAGGCGTTGTTTTGCCATCAAGACTTCTGCCCACAACGGATCTCAAACAATTAAATGCGGACTTGGTCGTGTTCAGCGTCCCTTCACATAGCGTCAGAGAAGCTGCCCGCATAGTTAAGCCTTATCTCGTGCCGGGTTGTATCGTGGTTAATACGGCCAAGGGTTTAGAGGATGGAACCCATCTCCGCCTTTCGCAAGTATTAACTGAGGAGCTTTCCCAAAATCCCATTGCCGTCTTGTCCGGTCCTAGCCATGCCGAAGAAGTCGGTAGGGATATGCCGACAACTGTCGTAGTAGGCTCGGATGTCGAGACGGCTGTAGCGGTCCAAGATATGATGATGACTTCTAAATTTAGAATTTATACGAATCCTGATGTCATAGGGGTAGAACTCGGTGGGGCCTTAAAGAATATCATTGCATTGTGTACAGGAATTGCTGAAGGGTTAGGATTTGGAGACAACACCAAAGCAGCACTGATGACTCGGGGATTAGCGGAGATTGCTCGTTTGGGTGTAGCTTTAGGTGGGCATCCATTAACCTTTGCTGGGTTATCAGGGGTAGGCGACCTAATTGTTACATGTACCAGCTTGCATAGCCGCAATCGTCGGGCAGGTGTCGCTCTTGGCCAAGGTAAGCCTTTGGAAATAGTCCTTAAAGATGTAGGAATGGTGGTAGAAGGGGTTAGGGCTGCCCGTGTTGCTTATCAGCTTAGTAAGGAGAAAAATGTCTCGATGCCTATCACGGAGCAAGCCTACAAAGTACTTTTTGAAGGAGCAGATCCACAAGAGGCAGTGGTCGATTTAATGTCCCGTGGAAAACGCCATGAACTTGAAGAAGTCGTGGAGATGAGTTGGTTAAGATAGTATACATATTTTAAGGTTTAGTTTCATAAACGTAGAAGAGGTTCTTTAAAGGCCTTTTCTGCGTTTTTTTTGTTGTACTAGCCGAGATGGTAAATGACAGACTGTTACAAAAATATAACGTTCTGGAATCATAAGTACAACTAAAGCTACCGCAGGCGCCTGGAAGGCTTGGCGCTAGCCAAGTTTTCTATATGTAGTCATATTTACCCAAAAGAGCCAATATACTTATACTGCTTAATGTGCTAGTCCGGTTATTGGGAATCCACGGGTTACAGGGAGGTGGAAGGGGAGATAAGGTGGAGGCCCTTCCCCAAATTTTGGGACAGCACTCAAAAGGGAGGGAAATTACTAATGGAAAAAGTAGACATTTTTAGGGATATCGCTGAACGTACAGGGGGCGATATCTACCTCGGTGTCGTCGGGCCAGTCCGAACAGGAAAGTCCACCTTTATCAAACGATTCATGGACCTCCTAGTCTTGCCCAACATCCTAGATGCATTTGAGCGGGAACGGGCCAAAGATGAACTTCCTCAAAGTGGAACAGGAAGAACTATTACGACGACGGAACCTAAGTTTATTCCATCAGAATCTGTGGAAATCGTTGTCAAAGACACAATTCACATGAATGTCCGTTTGGTCGATTGTGTAGGCTACAGTGTAGAAGGCGCTTTAGGGTACGAGGCTGAGGACGGTGAGGAGCCACGCATGATGAAAACATCCTGGAGTGACGAACCCATGTCATTCCAGGAGGCAGCAGAAATGGGCACTCGCAAAGTCATTACGGACCATGCGACGATTGGGATAGTCGTCACAACGGATGGATCTATTACAGATATTCCACGGGATGCCTATCTTGATTCCGAAGAACGTGTCATTACCGAACTCCGTCAACTGGGAAAACCATTTGTGGTGGTCTTAAATACGACTCGTCCTTATGCAGATAACACACAGGAATTGAGTCGTGCTCTTGAAGAAAGATATGGTATACCGGTTATACCTGTAAATTGTCTGGAAATGAGCCAAGAAGATATTACGCAAATTCTCGAAGAAGTATTGTATGAGTTCCCCGTCGCTGAGGTCAATATTGATCTTCCCAAATGGGTCGAGGAACTGGATCCCATTCATCCAGTTCGGGCCGCTTTTGAAGATACCGTACGAAAAGCGATTGACGGTGTTCGGCGTCTGAGAGATATCGACCAAGCCTTAGATGTTTTAGTCGAATGTCAATATGCACAAGATGTCCTTCTCAAAGAGATGAATTTAGGTAATGGTATTGCTAATGTAGAAATTACCGCAATCGATGGACTCTTTAAAACTGTTCTGCAAGATTTCACAGGGATTGAAATTGAAGGAGATCATTCTTTACTTCGTTTAGTCTTAGACTATAGCAAAGGTAAAAAAGAATGGGATAAATTGTCCGCAGCCATTGAAGAAGTCCGAGTCAACGGCTACGGCGTTGTCACTCCTCAACTGGAGGAAATGTTCCTGGAAGAACCTGAATTAGTAAAACAAGGGGGGCATTATGGAATTAAGCTCAAGGCCAGTGCTCCATCATTGCATATTATCAGGGCGGATGTTACCACGGAAATTACCCCATTAATCGGGACGGAAAGGCAAGCTGAAGAACTGGTCAAGTATATGCTGGATGAGTTTGAAAGCGATCCTAAGAAGGTCTGGGAATCCAATATTTTTGGTAAATCGTTACATGATTTAGTTCGCGAAGGTATCCAAAATAAGCTTTACAAAATGCCGGAAAATGCGCAACATAAACTCCAAGACACCTTACAGCGGATTGTTAATGATGGTAGCGGAGGGCTAATCTGCATTATTATTTAGCATAAGTAGACTAAGAATTTTGTCCCTAGAGTTTAGGAATAGCTCCAACTGAATTGGGTTATCAGAATTGGAGAATTGTTTATAAACTGAAGAAAATGGGTTAAAAGAACGCATGGAAACGCAGTATAGAGACTGTCTCCAGCGTTCTTTTTATATATATAGAAATAGTTTTTAATTATAGTCATTTGTGCATATAAGTATTGTAATTTTCTGACTAATGAGATAATATAAATAAAAACATTCCAAGAATATGCATAATTGTAAGAAGTATTATTGGCTAAAAGTTAAAATCATAAAACCAAAATAGGCTATGGTAAGTGAAATATAGGCCTATTTAGTTGAAATACGTGCTTTTTTTGCTAAAAATAAAAATGTGTTAATTATTATTTTAAAAAAAATCTTTTACACTAAATTAGGTTATGCAAATACACATATATATGCATCTGTGCATAGTTAAAATTATGATTCTGTTTTCATTAAGCTGTTATGTAGTAAAGGTATGGGAAAACATTAAACCTTATTGAGAGGAGGTGAATCAAATGGCAAACTTAGTTTCGCCGATGGCAGGAAATGTATGGAAGATAAATGTAGCTGTTGGAGACGTGGTTGAAATGGACGATGAAATAATAATCCTTGAAGCGTTAAAAATGGAAACCCCTATTTATGCAGTTGATGCTGGCAAAGTCGTTAAGATTGAAGTTAAACAAGGGGAAAGTGTGAGCGAAGATCAGGTATTAGTTGTAATCGAGTAAATTGTCCGTTCATGTTAGCCCCCTAGATTAGTTACAAAACTTCAGAAGGTGCAAAAATCCACTAGAAGTATGTCCCTTATATATGTTGTATGCATAGGTCATATGTATGTGAAGCGGAGTATGGTACCACTCCTACTTGAAGTGGGAGGCTCGCGACTGGATGAAGATGAAAAGGGGGAATTGTCCTTTGAATAGAAAACAAACAGCCTTACGACCTTATTTTGAAAAGATGTCGGATATCGGTAAACCTTTAAGTGACGGTGAGATTAAACGTAGTGAAGATAATATAAAAATTATTCAAGAGCAAGAGGAAATAATTAGTAAAGCGATCGAAGAGGTTAAAAATACTGGGACTCCCTCTGATACAATAAGAAAACGAGGCCAGATGACGGTTTGGGATCGACTGGAATATTTAGTGGATGCCGGAACGTGGTGTCCGTTACATACACTTTATAACCCTAGAACGAATGAAGAAGGTTGTACAGGGGTTGTAGACGGTCTAGGGAAAATAGACGGGAAATGGGCAGCGATTATCGCCTTCGATAATAAGGTCATGGCCGGAGCTTGGATTTCTGGCCAAGCTGAGAATATTTTAAGGGTCACTGATTTGGCCAAAAGGCTTAATATTCCTCTAGTTTGGCTCACTAACTGTAGTGGAGTTAAGTTGATGGAGCAAGAAAATGTCTATGCTGATCGACGAGGAAGCGGTGCTGCCTTTTATAGGCATGCAGAGCTGAATCGGCTTGGAATTCCGATCCTAAATGGTATTTATGGTACTAACCCAGCTGGAGGAGGCTATCAAGGAATCAGTCCTACAATCCTGATTGCCCATAAAGATGCTAATATCGCAGTCGGGGGTGCGGGGATTGTTGGAGGGATGAACCCTAAGGGCTTCTTCGATTTGGAATCGGCCCAACAATTAATCAATGCTACCAAAGGATTCAAGGAAAAGGCACCGGGCCGTGTGGAAACTCATTTTGATGAAACTGCTTATTTTAGAGAAGTTCATGATACTGAAGTTGGCGTCTTAGACGGTATTAAAGAGTATATGAGTGGCATGCCGGCTTTTGATCCCAAAGTGTTCCGTGTAGCTGAACCAGCTCTACCAAAGTTTCCGGTTCAAGATTTAAATAGAATAATCGCTGCCAACCAAAAAAGGCCCTATGATGCTATTCAAGTATTGGCACGGCTTACGGATAATAGTGAATTTATGGAGTATAGGCCAGAGTATGGACCGGAGGTGTTTACCGGGGTCGCTAAAATTGATGGCTTCCCAGTGGGAGTGATCGGCAACAAACAGGGAATATTGCCGAAATATCCGGAGTATGCTCAGGGTGCCTACGTGGGCATAGGTGGTAAACATTATCGTCAGGGACTAATCAAACAATCTGAGTTTGTTACCTTATGCGGTCGAGATAATTTACCGATCATTTGGCTACAAGATACAACGGGTATTGATGTAGGTGATATTGCGGAACAAGCCGAATTGCTCGCTCTTGGGCAGAGCTTGATTTATTCAATCGAAAAAACAGACATCGCGATGATGTGTGTGATTTTAAGAAAAGGAACGGCTGCTGCTCATTATATTATGGGAGGTCCCCAAGCTAATGAAAACAACGCCTTTACTCTGGGAACTCCGGTAACGGAAATTTATGTAATGCACGGGGAAACTGCTGCAGCCGCATCTTATGCTCGAAGATTGGTTAAGGAACAAGAAGCAGGTAACGATTTGGGACCCATCATAGAAAAAATGAATCAAATGGTGAAGTCATATGAAGATAAGTCAAGACCAGTGTTCTGTGCACAGCGGGGTTTTGTGGATGAGATTGTTACCCTTCCAGATTTAAGAAAATATTGTGTGGCTTTTGCAGGCGCAAATTATCAAAACCCTAAATCTATCACACCCATCCATCAGATGATCCTACCTAGGACGATAAAGGGATAAAATGTTCCAAGCGAATTTTCGAGTTTAATCAAAAAAGAAGCTACCATGGATATCCATATTAGATGAAGGCAAACAAAACTAAGACATAAAGGAGACGTTATTCATGGTAAGACAACAGGATGACCATCTTATTTATCAAAAAGAGGGTTATTTAGCTAGAATCTTTCTTAACAGACCGGAAAAGTATAATGCCTTTTCCTTACCCATGATTCGGCAATGGTCAGAAGCATTAAAAGACGCTCAAAATGATCCATCAATAAGAGTCATTGTAGTCACGGCCAAAGGTAACTCTTTTTCTGTTGGCGGTGATATAGAAGCCATGTCAGAAGGAAAGGGTTTTGTAGGGTGTGATGATCAGGGTGAGTCATGGGGGGATAAAGCCTTTGATCGAAAACAGGCTTTAACAGAGAATATTCATAAAATTGCTTTGACCTTAGACATGATGGATAAACCAGTTATTTGTGGAATTAATGGTATGGCTATAGGGGCAGGCCTCGATATGGCTTTAATGTGCGATATTAGGGTTGCAGCAGATGACGCTCAGCTTTCTACTGGCTATATAAAAGCAGGCCTTGTGCCGGGTGATGGGGGTGCCTTCTATCTACCACGTTTGGTTGGAGTTGCAAAGGCCTTGGAAATCTTATGGACTGGGGAATTAATATCTGCTTATGACGCAGAAAAAATGGGTATGGTCAATAAGGTTGTCCCCGCCCTAGATTTAGAAGAAGCTACCATAGAGATGGCTAGGAAAATTGCCGACTCCGCCCCAGTCTGTGTAAAAATGATTAAGAGGGCTGTTTATTCAGCTCAACGTACTAATGACTTACGCACAGCTTTAGATCTGATTTCTTCTCAAATGGCCATTGTTACCGAAATGTCCGACCACAGGGAAGGACTAGCTGCCCTTAAAGAGAAGCGTAGACCTATTTTTACTGGCCTGTAAATTAATCTAGAGGGGAGATAAGAAATGGATTTCGGATTAAGCGAAGAACAAAGAATGGTTCAAGAGATGGCTCGTGATTTTGCCGAAAAGGAAATTGCTCCGTTTGTTGAAGAAGATGAAGAAAATCATTACTACCGCCGAGAGATCCTGACTAAAATGGGTGGGCTAGGCCTGCTAGGGTGGAGCATTCCGGAAGAGTATGGCGGAAATGGTATGGGTTGGATGGAAGCCGTCGTCGCACTATATGAAATAGCTAAGGTGCATACTTCCTGGAGACTAAGCGTCAGTGGCAACGTCTGGGGACCAGCCATGACGATTAATCAATGGGGTACAGAGGAACAAAAACAAACGTATATCCCCCGTCTTGTCAGTGGGGAAGCGGTTGGTAGTTTTGCAATGACTGAAGCCAACACTGGTTCCGATGTGGGGAGTATGAAGACCTTTGCGGAAGATAAGGGTGACCACTGGTTGATGAATGGCTCGAAAATGTGGATATCAGGCGGTCATACTTGCGATATTGGGCTTGTCTATGCGGCAACGGAAAAAGGAGGAGGAACTAAGGGTTTATCCTGCTTTATCGTCGATTACAATAATACCCCGGGCATTACCAGAATTCCGATTCTTAAGAAAGTAGGCATGTGGCCTGCCCCAACGTCTGAACTTGTCTTTGAAAACGCAGTGATTCCGAAAGAAAACCTTTTAGGTCCATTTAATAAGGGTTTCCTAATTTGTATGTGGATGTTGAATAATACACGTATGGGTTGTGCTACTGGTTCCGCTGCGCTCTCGGCAGCCTGCCTAGAGGGCTCTGTTCAGTATGCTAATGAGCGTGTCCAGTTTGGTATGCCAATTGGAAAACATCAAATGATTCAGCAGCAAATTGCGGAAATGAAACTTGAAGATGAAGCGGCTAAATATCTCGTCTATCGGGCTGCCTGGCTAAAAGACCACCAATTACCTAATCAGCAGGCGACCTCGATTGCCAAGCTATTCGGTTCTAATGCAGCGGTACATGCCGCAAATATGGCCATGAAAATCTACGGTTCCTATGGTTATTCAACCGAATATCCGTGCGGTAGATGGTTAAGAGATGCTAAGCAGTTTGAAACTCTGGAAGGGACTTCCAACATCCATATGCAGATTATTGCGAAAATCGAACTTGGCTATCAGCCGAATAGGTAGTTACTTGATGTATTTAAACACTTAGAAGTTAATGGCAAAGGGTTATTGTTTAGCAAGTTTCTTGATGGGAGGAGAATAGTTTGTTGCGTGTTGGGCAAGTAATGTCACGACTTTCTGTATGTCTTCACAGTTACCACACTATAGGGGATGCACTTACTTTGATCAAAGAAAAAAAAGTAACTGGCTTGCCTATACTCAACGATCAGGGCCGTTTGCTAGGGATGGTTACCAAAGAACAGATTTTTGAGAAGGGCCTTGAACAGTTCTCAGCCGAGAATAAGGCCGTCGACTATTTGACTACCCGCTTCCTTCCTTTAAAAGAAGATGCCTTAATAGAAGAGGTTAGGGATTTACCATTTGATATATACCCCGTATTGAATAACCAAGAAGAAATTACTGGAGTGGTTACTAAATATTCCTTGATACAATCTTATCTTCAACAGGCTGAATTACGTAGTCAAGAACTCGAGGCGGTCTTTGACTCGGCCCACAATGGGATTTTAGCGATCAATAAACAAGGAATTATTACATCCCTCAATCCGGCGGCAGAAAGGCCTACGCGTTCAACTAAAGAGAAAGCGGTCGGACATTTCTTAAACGATATTATTATTCCGACAGGCCTTTTAGAGGTTGTGCGCAGCGGAATCCCTGAATTTGGGGCAAAATTTAAAGTGGGTCGCAGATTGTATATTTCCAATCGGACACCGATTCTTAAAGATGGGGAAGTAGTAGGGGCGGTAGGAGTTTTCCAAGATGTTTCTGAGATAGAAAAGGTTTTGCAGGAATTAAGAAGTGTTAAACAACTCAATGAAGAGCTCCAAACAATCATCGCTTCCTCCTATGACGGATTAATCATTTGTGATGGTCAGGGTGAGATCCTGCGTTGCAACCCTGCTGTAGGGAGGATATTAGATGTTACATGGACGGAACTGGTGGGAAGGCCGTTCAAAGATTTCGTGGATAAGGGTATTTTTCAAAAAAATATTGTTCATTTAGTAAAAAAGCAGGATGCACTTGTCAGTCTTCTGGAAAGGCCGTTGGCTAAGCACTCGCTAGTGATCACGGGTAACCCGGTTTATAGTGAAGAAGGGGAAATTGTTAAAATTGTCATCAACATTAGGGATATGAGTGAGTTGGTATTTTTACGAGAAGCGCTTGAAGAGAGTAAACAACTTTCTGAGAAATATCAGTCACAAATCGCTGAGATGAGGAATCATCAGGAAATAGGTGCTGAGTTAAGGTCCTGTTCCGTCATCATGAACAATGTCATGGATCTTGCGATTAGGGTTAGTCAGGTGGATTCCCCCGTAGTATTGATCGGGGAACAAGGGGTAGGTAAGGAAGAAATCGCCAGATTGATCCACGTTCGAAGTAAACGTGGACAAGCACCTTTTTACAAATTGAATTGCGGATCACTACCCAATCAACTGTTAGAGATTGAACTATTTGGACAAGGGATCCCTTTGGATATCGCCCATAGGGGGAAAAAGGGAATATTCGAGCTAGCGGAAAAAGGGACTGTTTACCTTGAGGATATTGGTAAGATGTCCTTAAGTTTGCAACAACGTTTGTTGCGGATACTTCAGGATAAGATATTACAAGTTTCAGGTGGCAAGGAACCCATCTCTGTCGATATAAGAATTATTGCCAGTTCAAGCAGACCTTTGAAAGAGTTAGTGGAAAAGGGACTTTTCCATAAGGATCTCTTCTTTAGTCTCAACGTAGTACCTATCAAGGTTCCGGCCCTAAGGGAACGTAAGGAAGATCTTATTCCACTTGTTCTTTTTCATCTCGAGCAAAACAATAAACGCCATGGGCTGGACAAAGTTTTTTCTCCGGAAGCTGTTCAATTGTTTTTAAACTATTCTTGGCTTGGTAATGTTCGAGAGTTGGCAAATGTGATAGAGCGGTTGGTGGTCACCTCGAATGACAAGTTTATTTCCGCGAGGGAAGTTGACCTCGTACTTTATGAAAAGGAACAAAGCCCTCTTAGGTCGGTTACAGTGGCTGGGTTAATTCCTCTTAAAGAAGCTATCGATGATTTAGAACAACAACTTGTTACGTTAGCTATGAAACAACACGGAACCACGATTAAAGCCGCGGAGGCTTTAGGGGTTAACCAGTCTACGGTAGTTCGGAAGCTTAAGAGGTTAAAAAATAATCAGGATTGAAAGCACTAAGTACTAGCAGCATAAATATTTCCTGAACAAGAAATAAAGAAAGGATGGATTAGTGATGATTGATTGGAATTTAGCGCTCCAGATTTTTATAAGTGGCGTTAGTATTGTAATGCTTGTCATGTTCATGCTACAAATTACAGTCAGTGTTAGTTCAATTGTGGTTAGATATTTCGAACGACATCTAGAAAAAGCTAAAGAATAGGTTAGATATATTAGAAAGAAGGAGAAATTTATATATGGAAAAGGTGTTGCAGGAACTGGTTACTTCGAGCGGGTTTTATCATCTTACCTTCGGAAATTTGGTTATGTGGATAATCTCCTTTACTTTAATGTATCTGGCCATCAAAAAGGGATATGAACCCCTGCTTTTATTACCAATTTCTTTCGGAATTCTAGTGGTTAATTTACCCCTAACATTTTTGATGAAGCCGGAAAGTGGACTTATTTGGATTTTTTATCATTTCGGAATAGAGTGGGAAATTATTCCTCCTTTGATTTTTCTTGGCTTAGGAGCGATGACTGATTTCGGCCCGTTAATCGCAAATCCCAAAACATTACTGCTCGGTGGTGGTGCACAAGTAGGAGTTTACATTACCTTTTTTGCAGCTCTGTTTTTTGGGTTCGATATGAAAGAAGCTGCGTCAATAGCGATTATCGGGGGAGCAGACGGCCCGACAACAATATATCTTACGTCTCATTTAGCGCCCCACCTACTTGGCCCGGTGGCTGTAGCCGCATATTCCTATATGGCCTTAGTCCCCATCATTCAACCTCCGATTATGAAATTGTTGACAACTAAGGCTGAGCGAAGAATTATTATGAAAAAATTGCGTCCAGTAAGTAAACTGGAAAAGATTTTTTTTCCAGTGGTTACAGCAATTTTAATTATGTTAATAGTGCCTGCTTCAGCTTCATTAATTGCCATGTTTATGCTTGGTAACTTATTTAAGGAATCAGGGGTCGTTGAAAGGCTAACGAAAGCAGCCCAAAATGAAATCATGAATACAGTGACTATTTTATTAGGGGTTTCCGTTGGAGCCACCATGACCGCCGAAGTTTTTCTGAAGCGAGACGTTATCTTCATTTTTATTCTAGGATTATTTGCGTTTGCAGTTGCTACTGCGTCCGGAGTTCTCTTAGCAAAGCTTATGAACCTTTTCTTAAAAGAGAAGATCAATCCATTGATCGGTGCGGCGGGGGTTTCTGCCGTACCGATGGCTGCTAGGGTAGTACATAAAGTAGGGGCTGAAGAAAACCGTCAAAATTATCTATTAATGCATGCCATGGGTCCTAACGTCGCAGGTGTAATAGGTACTTTAATTGCCGCATCGGTTATGTTGACGTTTCTAAGATAAGCTTTTATAATGGCGCGATATTGTTTCTAGAACCTAAAAAAGTTCTTAAGTCAGTAAAACGTCAATTATTTTTAAATTTAGTTTTCTGATTATTAATAATATTTTTAAATTAATAAAATATTATATAACTTTACAATTACTAAACACTGGTAATTTGGCTATCAGCCTACAAGGTCAGTGTTTATAAAGATTATTAAAAGAGAGGGGGCGCTAGAGAACAGAATGTTTAGACTTATTTAAGTTTAAGTTCAAAAAAATTATGAGGAGGGCGAATTTAATGCGTAAATTGCTAAGCATAATAATGATTGCGGTTATTGCTCTTGCTATGACAGGGTGTGGAAGTCAAACTGCCAAGGCCCCTGCAGGTTCAGATCAAGGTGATACTGGAAAAATACAAAAAGTAAATATTGCTACAGGAACTACTTCAGGTGCTTACTATCCGATTGGAAATGCCATGGCTAAGATATGGTCTGACAAGGTTCCAGGGGTTAAAGCTTCGGCCCAGTCAACTGAGGCTAGTGCAGCAAATATGAATTTCTTGCAACAAAAGGAAGCGGAAGTTGCTTTTACGATGGCCAATGTTGCAGTATATGCCTATGAAGGTCAGGATACATTTAAGGGTCGGGCCAACAAAGATTTGCGTGGCATGACGTTCCTATATCCTAATGTGACCCAAATTGTAGTGCGTAAGGATTCAGGAATTACCTCGCTCAAGAATCTGGATGGCAAGAGATTTGCTCCAGGGGCCACGGGCAGCGGGACAGTAACAAATTCCAAAGAGGTTTTGGGTGAATACGGGCTAAATTTCTGGGATAAGGATAAGGGTAATGTGAAGGCCGACTACGTCGGATTTACTGAGGCGAGTGAGCTGTTAAAGAACAAACAGTGTGATGCTGCTAATTTCTCCGGTGCCGTGCCATTGGCAGCGATCATGGATGTCTCCAATACAATTGACATCAAGGTGATTTCTATTGAACCGGACGTGATCAAGCAAATTATCGCCAAGTATCCGTTCTACTATGAGTATGTAATTCCCAAAGGTACCTACAAGGGGCAGGACGAAGATGTGCACACTGTAGCTTTAGCCAATCTCTTAATTACACGGGCTGATCTCAGCGAAGATTTAGTCTATAAACTTACTAAAGGAATTTATGAAAACTTACCGGATCTGTTGAATGCTCACGCTATCACCAAGTACATCAAGAAAGAAGATTCCAATAAAGGGATGGGACCTATTCCGTTGCATCCTGGTTCAATTAAGTACTTCAAGGAAATTGGTGTGATCAAGTAAAGAAGGTGGTTAACTACAATGAACGACCAACTAGGAAAAAGTGACGATAAGCTGGTCACGAGATTATCTGCAGATGAAATTGCCTCAGAAGAAGTAGTCCAAGAATTTCTGGAAAAATACGACAAAGAATCTCAATTCCGGAAGTTTAAACCCAAATCAAAACTTGCGATCTTGGTCTCGACAATAGCTATTTCATTTTCTCTTTTTCATTTGTGGGTAGCGGGTATTGGTTCGCTTGAGGCCATTAAGTTACGGTCTATTCACCTGACCTTTGTCATGGTGCTGATTTTCCTGCTTTATCCTGCCACTAAGAAAGGGATGCGGGGCAAACCGGGCATTTTTGACTGGGTAATGGTCGCTCTAAGTTTGGTAGCTGGGCTCTATATGGTATTTGCCAACGACCAATTAGCAACTCGTGGTGGTCTACCGATTACCAGGGATTACATCGTGGGTGCCTTAGGTATCCTAGTTGTGTTAGAAGCGGGACGCCGAGCGCTAGGCAAAGAGTTACCAATCCTTGGCGTAATATTTCTCATCTATGCCTACTTCGGAGAATACGTCCCAGGTACCTTTGGTCACAGCGGTTTTAGCCTGAATCGGATTATTGCCCACATGTACCTGGGCTCAGAAGGTATTTTTGGTGTCGCCTTGGGTGTATCGGCCACCTTTATTTTCCTCTTTGTGTTATTCGGTGCTTTTTTAGGAGAAACAGGGATGGCCAAGTTGATTAATGATTCATCTATGGCCATGGCCGGAACCTCACCGGGTGGACCAGCCAAGGTCGCCGTATTTGCCAGTGGAATTATGGGAACCATCAGTGGCAGCGCAGTAGCCAACGTAGCAACCACCGGTGCTTTTACCATACCCCTGATGAAAAGCGTTGGCTATAAGCCTCATTTTGCTGGTGCGGTTGAAGCAGTAGCTTCCACGGGCGGTCAGTTAATGCCTCCAGTTATGGGTGCAGCTGCTTTTATCATGGCGGAATTTTTAAATATTCCCTATAAAAACATTATGCTTGCCGCGCTGATTCCTGCGTTTCTCTATTACTTAGCGGTATTTGCTATGGTACACTTAGAAGCCCTTAAGACTGGATTAAAAGGCGTGTCGCGTGATAAATTACCAATCATGAAAGTAGTCTTAAAAGAGCGTGGTCATCTCGTATTGCCGCTCGTGGCTATCGTTTACTTACTTATGAAAGGTGTAACGCCCACTTATGCGGCTTTTTATGGGATTCTAGTGGCGATCGGGGCCAGCTTTTTGCGTAAAACGACACGGATGAGCTGGCGCGGGCTATTGATGGCCTTGGAAATGGGGGCTAAAGCGAGTATTGGGGTAGCCATTGCTACAGCAGTCGTCGGTTTTATCGTCGGAGTATCCTCTCTGACCAGCCTAGGCATTACACTAGGCGATAACATGATCTCCTTTGCTCACGGCAATTTATTTGCCACTTTGGTCTTGACAATGATTACCGCTATTATTTTAGGGATGGGCATGCCTACTACCGCAGTTTACATCGTGGGGGCTACGATTGCCGCCCCTGCTCTGCTCAAACTAGGGATCGCTCCATTGGCCGCTCACCTGTTCGTATTTTACTTTGGCAATATCTCTAATGTTACCCCCCCTGTGGCCTTGGCTGCCTTCACAGGAGCAGGGATTGCTGGTTCTAGTCCAAGTCAAACGGGATGGGCCGCAGCTCGCTTAGCATCAGCTGGGTTTATCATTCCCTTCATTTGGATTTATTCCCCAGCTTTAATAGCGCAGGGGAGTTTGGGTGAGATTCTCTGGGCGGTCGTAACAGCAACTGTGGGCATTATTGCGCTAGCCTGTGCAGTACAAGGGTTTATGCTAAAAACGACCAATATTTTGCAGAGAGTATTATTATTTGTTGCTGCCTTTGGCCTTATTAAGCCCGGCCTAATTACAGATACGATTGGTATTACGGTATTAATACTTGTTTACCTCTGGCAGCGATACCAGCGTAGTTCCGTAAATGTTGAGGGAGTCAATATCTAATTCCTAATTTTAGAAGAGTAAGCAGGATGATGACTAAAACGACATTAGAATCTATTAGGTGTCATAACTCAGAAGCCTGCCGGAAAATTGGCGGGCTTTTGAGATCATTGCAATGAAAAGACATAGGAGAGGGGAAAAAGGAATGCGCTATTTCATGGAACCAACAGGTGTGGCTATTATAGGAGCTAGTCAGGACTTTAAGACTATTAACGGCAAAATTCTAAAATACTTGTTAAAACACAAGTATCATGGACAGATTTATCCGGTTAATCCAAAGTATCAAGAAATTGAGGGGCTGACCTGTTATTCCTCGGTAGGGGCTATTTCGGAACAAGTTGATTTGGCTCTGATTGCCGTGACAGCAGCAAGGGTGCCAGGAATTTTAAGGGATTGTGGCGCAAAAGGAATCAAAAGAGCTGTCATTTTTTCATCTGGCTTCGCCGAAACCGGTGCAGAAGGGAAGGTGATTCAAGAAGATATTAATAAGATCGCCCAAGAATTCCAAATGCGCATAATTGGACCAAACTGTTTAGGTATCTTAAATGTTTCTTCTGGGCTGATCGCGTCTTTTAGCGCTTCGATGGAACTGGACAGCATCAAGGCGGGGCCGGTAGCCTTAGTATCCCAAAGTGGGGCTGTCGGTTTTATGTTATTTAATCTCCTGCAAGAAGCCGGGGTCGGTGTAAACTACGTTATCACTACTGGCAATGAAGCGGATGTAACTGCTGGTGAAGGGTTGGCTTATGTAGTGGAAAACTCGGACACTAAAGTAATCCTTACGTATTTGGAGGGTTTAAGAGACGGAGAGTCCTTCAAAAAAACAGCAGAAAGAGCTGCTGAGGCCGGAAAACCAATTATTGCTTTAAAAGTCGGGAATTCTGTCAGTGGACAAAAGGCGGCAGCCACTCATACGGCGGCCTTAACAGGTTCAGGAGCGGCCTACAAAAGTTACTTTGACAAAATGGGTATCATCCAGGCTAATGACAGTGATGATATCATCGACTTGGCCCAAGCCTTTGTGCCCGGAAAATTGCCCCAAGGAGCTAGGATTGGGATTGTAACAATGTCAGGTGGAGTTGGTATCTTGCTAGCAGATCGTTCAGAAGAATGGGGTTTGCAAGTACCACAATTAAGTGAAGCTTTACAAGAAGAAGTACGAAAGGTCATACCGGCCTTTGGCTGCGCCCAAAACCCTGTTGATGTCACAGCTCAATCCCTCAACCAGGGAGAAGAGTTTAAGAAGTGCCTAAAAATCCTCTTAGCGTCTGATGAATTAGATATGCTGATCGTCGCCATCACAATGGCTACCGGAAAATTGGCTGAGAAAATTGGCCTGGATATTGTCGATGCAGCCTTGGGGACAGAGAAACCTTTGATTGTCAGTTGGAGTGTTGGCCAAGTAGCTAAACCGGGTTTTGATGTTCTAAAAGATGCGGGAGTCCCCTTGTATAACTCTCCAGCTCGAGCAGCTAAAGCAATTGGGGCTTTACACCGCTATGCCAGCTTTAAACGTGCTTGGAAAGTACCGGTATCAGACGAAATTAACCAAATACGACAAGCCAAAATCCAACAGGTTCTTAAGGAAAGTAGCCAAGCGCTAAGTGAGCACGCTACCAAGGAATTATTAGAACTCTACGAGCTCCCAGTTACCAAAGAATACGTTGCCAAGAGTGCTGAGGAAGCTGTAGCTATAGCAGAAAAAATGGGCTACCCGGTAGTCATGAAGATAGATTCACCTGATATCTTGCATAAAACCGAAGCGGGCGGTGTTGCCGTTAATATCAGTTCGGCACAAGAAGTAGAAACTAAGTTTCTCGAAATAATGGAAAGAGGCCTGGTTTACAATCCCCAAGCCAAGATCAATGGAATCCTCATTCAAGAACAAGTGCCACCGGGAGTAGAAGTAATCATCGGTCTACAAAGAGATCCGGTTTTAGGAACGCAGATCATGTTTGGGTTGGGTGGAATCTTTGTAGAAGTTCTCAAAGACGTGGTCTTAAAACCTGTGCCTTTAAGTAGAACAGACGCGCATAAAATGCTTGAGGATATTAAAGGGGCCGCTCTTTTGAAAGGGGTCAGGGGAAGACCTGCTGTTGATCAAGAAGCCTTAGTAGAAATCCTCTTGGGTGTGAGTCAGTTAGCCGTGGAATCAGAGGATACCTTGTTAAGTCTAGATATTAATCCAGTGACGGTTTTGGTAGAAGGAAAAGGAGCCAAGATTTTAGATGGAGTGTTGGTAGGCAACAGCACGGAGGGTAATCCGCACCTAGCCCATGGCCTGGCCGAGTAAGCGAAGGTATTAGCCCAAAAAAGAGTGGGGATTTGCTAAGAGACTTCAGTTCTTATTCTTGCCAAACTCACATAAATTGGCTTATAATAAGTCAGAACATTAAGGGATTGATCGTTGAGATAGATAGGAGCGATTAGGTGGCTGGCAAGACTCATGATTTTCTAATGGTTAGTAAAAGTATTTTGCCCGAAGCCATATTAAAAACCGCTAAGGTCAAAGAACTCCTAGCTCAAGGAGAAGTCTATACAATTCATGAGGCTGTAGAGCTCGTTGGGCTTAGCCGAAGCGCCTATTATAAATATAAAGATGGCGTCTTTCCGTTTTACGAGGCTAGTCGGGAAAGAATCATAACGATTTCCCTTCTTTTAGAAAATAAGGCTGGAGTACTATCTCACGTACTGAATTTTATTGCCTCGGTAAAAGGTAATGTCCTGACTATTAATCAAGGGATTCCGCTCCAAGGAGTTGCCAATGTTTCGATTTCTATTGAAACCGCTGGAATGGCAGACACTCCGGAGAATTTATTAGCTGGGCTTGGGGAAATCTCCGGGGTTAGAAAGATTGAAGTAATCGGTCAAACTTAGGCTTGCGGTTTTTGAACAAATATGGTATCCTTTAAAAGCCTTCAAATGAGGCGATATATCGGGGCGTGGCTCAGCTTGGTAGAGCGCTACCTTGGGGTGGTAGAGGTCGCATGTTCAAATCATGTCGCTCCGACCAGTATTATCAAGGCTTTCAGCCTTTTAAGGTAGGCAGGTCAAACCCCAAATGTTGACCAAATGCCGACCAAAAAAAATAGACCATAATAAATGGTCTATTTTCATATCCTGCTCTTAGTTCTATCTGCTTTCTTCTTATTGGAGCTCGATGATTTTTCGATTGGTCTAGTACATCATTTTCATACAGCCATGTCGCATGATAATGCCGAAGAAAGTGCAAACGAGTCTTCGGTATTTTTTTGTCTCTTACGAGCTTCGCTTAATGTCTAGTGTCGCTATCGGGTCGCATCGGGAACATCAATTGGTCACTCTTTATATTCTTGTCATTAATATCAATATTTTTCGCTCGTTCTTTTTGAGCGCGAAGCCATCCATGATCACGACTTTTAAGAGGTCCATTAAATAAGGTGGAGCTGGAGGCTGGCACGAAGGCTGGTACAACTCCCAGTAAAGGAAGAAAACATCTACATCAATCTTAAGTCATTTACTCCGGGCGGCTGGATCAAGAGTGCTCACCCGTTCCTCGACGTTGTGGCAGACTGCAGGCAGGACTACAGCTGGCTGTTATAGGAGGCAAATTGTAAGCCGTATTGGAATTTAGTACAGATTATTGGGGGCTGTCTCATAATGATGTCTGAGGACATTCATGAAAAGGCAGCTCCTTTCACTTTCATGACAAGTGGACGGATTGCTTCAGAGTAATTTGCCAAGTTGTCTGACATTTTTCGAAGCCTGAACATATTATATTCCAGTAATTTCTTTGAGAAGGAATGAATTCAGAGCATGCTATTTGAACGGGAAGACTGGAAATTGTTCAGAAATATGGAGACACTGCCCCAAAAGGCAGGGGTGCCTAAAAGCAAATTATCCCTGTTGGTTTGTAAGGAACTGGTGGACAATGCCCTAGATCTAGGCGGAGATTGTGAAATTGGTTATGGGGGGGAGTTTTTTTATGTCAAGGATCACGGCAGCGGCCTGGATCCCGAACTGTTTTCCATCAACAGGCCCCTCAGATCCTCTAAGTATTTAAGATTGCCCACCAGAGGAGCGCTGGGGAATGGCCTGCGCGTGGTAGCCGGGGCGGTAGCAGCGTCGGGCGGCGAACTCTATGTTTCCACCCGAGGGAAAACTTATAAAATCCATTGGCAAAAGGACGGCAGGGCCCTCCCGGAATGCTTAGGCGCATATCACGAAGAGGGGACAAAAATCAGCTTGACTTTAGGCAAAATGCCCATCGATTCAAACTGGGCGCGCCTGGCGATAAACTATGCCCAAGGTGAAACCTACCGGGGAAAAACCTCTCCCTATTGGTATACCAGCGAGAACTTTTTTGAATTGTTTCAATCCTTCAGCGGATCGGTCAGGGAACTGATCGCCCAATTTGACGGCTGTACCGGCAGAAAAGCAGGGATAATAGCCGCTAACTATTCCAAGACACCTGCCGCTGCCTTAGACTTTAGCGAAACAGAAGGGCTTTTGGGTGAGCTGAGAGCCCAAGTTAAAAATGTTAATCCGGAGCGGCTGGGGCGGATCGGCCAGCTGGTTTACTGGAAGGGCTACTGTAAATCATCCGGTGTCTTTAAGGTCAGGACGATGAAAGGGAACCAGGAGGCGGAAATACCCTTTGTCCTGGAAGTCTATGCGGCGCTCTCCGATACACCTCATCTCACGGTATTACTCAACAAATCCCCGGTGACCGGCGAGGTCAATATCTACCACAACAAAAATGAGCTGAATCTTCTCGGCTGCGGCTTAACCTGCAATGTTAAGGCCAAGCCCGCCGTTGTTTTAATCAATATCATCACACCTTATATCCCCATTGTGACGGACGGGAAAGAGCCAGATCTCTCGGTCATCGTCGACGAGATTCGAGACGGCATTAAAAAGGCGGTGGGCAGAGCCCCAAAATCCCTGACCACCCCTGGGATTAAAACAAAATCCCAGAAAGAAGTTGTGGCGGAATGCCTGGAAAAGGCTATAGCCAAAGCCAGCGGCAACGGGGAATACCGCTTCAGCCTGCGCCAGCTCTATTATGCCGTCCGGCCCTACGTGATCCGTGAAACGGGGAAAGAACCGGATTACACCTATTTCTGCCGGGATCTGATCGGCAGTTATGAGGCGGAACATGGCGACATTCCGCTGATGTACCGGGATGAGCGGGGGACGCTGTACCACCCCCATTGCGGTCAGGATATTCCCATCGGCACCATCGCGGTGGAAAATTATCAGAAGCCGGCCTGGACCTTCAACAAAGTCCTGTATATTGAAAAAGAGGGCTTCTTCAATGTGCTCAAGGATAAGAAAATCCCGGAGAAATATGATCTGGCCTTGCTCACCAGTAAAGGTTATGCCAGCCGGGCGGTGAAGGATTTGTTGGATGCCCTCGGGGAAAATTCAGAGGAAGAGATCACCTTTTTCTGCATTCATGACGCCGACGCTTATGGCACCATCATCTATGATACCCTGCAGAATGAAACCGGTGCCAGGCCCGGCAGAAAAGTGAAGATCATCAATCTGGGCTTAGACCCTGAAGAAGCCCACGCTATGGGGCTGGAGGTGGAAAAGGTGGAAAAATCCGGCCGTAAGAAGGGCGTGGCCAGCTATATTGATCCCTTGTGGGAGAGATGGCTGCAGAACTACAGAGTGGAACTGAATGCCATGAGTACTCCCCAGTTTCTGGCCTGGTTGGAGGGAAAAATCCAACTGCACGATAAAGGCAAAGTGATACCCCCCGAAAGGATCATGCAGGAGAGCCTGGATCAAAGCCTTCAGGATAAACTGGGCCAAAGGATTGCGGCGGAACTGTTGGAACAACATCACTACGACGATCAGGTAGAGCAAGCGGTTCGGCAGGTCAAAGAGCGCTGTGGGGACAGCCAAGCCCGGTTAGCGGAGACGGTGCCGGCGGAACTGGGGCAGGAACCGGTCCGGCACTGGAAGGATGTTGTGGAAGCTGTGTCCGAGGAGATGATTAAAAATTGCTGGTTTTCAGGTCTGACAAATCTAGATTAGTCCAGGACAAAACCGCCAGATTTTTAAACTGGAGGCTGTGTGCAGGTTCAAAACAGGCCGACCCGGGAGGAAAGCTGCTCCATAGCTGCTTATGACTCTGAACCTATGTCAGCAGTTGACGACTTTGAATCGTTACAGCTTCAATTACGATTCCAACGAAGCACAAAAGTTGAGACAAATTCAGAATTCTAAGAAACAAGGTTGCGCGGCATGCTAACACAGGAAGAGTTAGATGATCTGCATCCCATTATTAATGTTCAATATAACATAGTAACTAAAATGACTCAAAAAATTGAAGATATTGAAACAGCCTTTTCTACAAATAGAGATACTGCGATGGAAATGAGTATTACTCCGGCATCAATTGAAATTATTTTAAGAATGTATATAATGATCCGTCATTTTGTAGAAAACGACGATATTGTTTTTATGGTGGGAGGTAATCCTAAATACCGTTCCATGTTATTAAGTTCTCATTCTATAGCTTGTGCGGCAAATGTTGGAAAAGTATATTTAAGGCAAGGAAACCCTCTTGCTGTTAATTATGCTGAATGGTTAGCGTTAATTAGATACCTCATTCCATCGGTTAAATATTGGTTATTTGATAGAGCAGAATTAGAACTGAAGCATCTTGAAAGTATTAATGACGATATTTAGGATCAATTACTTGAAAACTCCGACAAACTATTGAAAAAGTCAAAGTTTGAGAATATGGAGCCTATTATATTGGGGGAAGTAACCAGTTGTTACAGGAGTGCAAAGTCCGAGGATATGCTCGCCTCTGCCACATGGACACGATGACAAAAACCAAAAAGCTGGAGTCCGCAGGACATTCTCGCCACAGCATAGAATGTTCTGCTGGCTAGCACCGAGCGAACGATTCCCACCCGTCCGCGTATGAGCGACGTAGGAGGGAATTCGCGGTCCTCGGCACCGGCCGCGTATGACCAGCGTGAGCGGGAATTCGGGGACGGACGGCCAGCAGGCCGAGTCCACTGGCAGCCGCACTTTCCTGTGCGTGCGGCATGGTCCGTCCAGCGATCCAAAGAAGTCTCAAAAGGTAGTATGAGAGTACAATGACCTGCACTATGCATAGGTTTTCTGAACGATTATATGTAGTATTAATAGATGTTCAGTTCTTAGAAGAGTAATGATAATAGGAATACCGAGCAGATGAATAATGCCAGCCAAGTCGGATGCAGACCTTGACGCAATCCTGAGCGGTACTACCAGTATGCTAAACGGAGGGGAAGGATGCCGAAGACAAGAGTATCTAGAGCAAGGAGCCAAACTAGAAGATTTGAAAGCGGCTCTGGTAAGAATCGAACCGGCCTCTTTTTCGCGCTATCATCAATTGCTAAAACTGCTGAACAGTGGGGAATACGGTTGGAACGTTAAAACAAGCAAGGACAGGATCGTACTCTTTACTGAACGCATTGAAACGATGCGTTTCCTGGCAGCTCAATTACGCAAAGATCTAAAACTTAACGAACAAACAGTCCAAGAAATGTGCGGATTTCAAATGCCTCCGTCACTAATGAAATTCTAAGAATTTATCAAGGATACAAAAACTATAGCCTTGGTGATTTTCTTCATCATTTGAAGGGGAATAATGATCAATTCTATAAAAAATTCTTGAATCCGTATGGAGATGAGAAGTACTGTAAATTCGAGATTATTGATGAGACTGTATTATACCAAAAGGGTTTGTATTCCTATATTTCACAAGGGGAAGTGAAGTATATAGGAAGATGCCGGGATAGCTTTTATTCAAGAATTAATACTGGGTATGGATATATCAGCCCAAAGAATTGCTACATTGATGGACAGGCCACTAATTGCCACATAAACAGTAAAATTAATAGTGCGGGTGAAGGTCTTGAGTTATGGATCGCATCTCTGGAGAATGAAATCGAGATCATAGAACGTGAAAGAATTCTAATCAAAAAGTATCAAACTAAGTGGAATATTGCGCTAAAGTAATGGGCGATTGTTAGCCTTGAAATTGATAATTTTAGCTCCCCATATTGTGACCGAGTTTGTTTGAGGTGGTGAGAGGTTATGAGGGAAAATGCTTTTACTGATTGGTTGGAAATTGTTGACGGTAGGGATATAAGACAAACAAGAGATAATGTTTCAAGAGCAAAACGTGTAGAACACGCGCTTACTGAATATTTGCAAAGATCGGTGCTATTAGAAGATGAATACAATCAAGACAGATGTGCTTCAATACTTGAGAATCTATCGATAGATTCTGCTGGTATAATTCCTGTTACAATAAATCTTCCGAAAGATAAAAATGGATTATCAAGTTTAAGGACAGCAGTAAATAAGTATATAAGATTTTGTGATGAAACAAAATAATTATGTTTTAGCCGCTTTAGTTCTGACGCTCTAGATGAGCGTCTTTTGTATTCTGTTTATTTTGTAGTTTTGCCATCGTCTTCAGAGACGTTCAAATATCAAGCGGCCTGTTGCAACGGTAACCCTTTGTCGGTCTGAACGATTTCCTGACGCTTGAATTAAGAGTCTTTTTTTATTCATATCGTATTCGGTGGAGGAATTTGGCAACTCATGAAGAATCATTGTAGGGGTAGCGGATTATGGCACAACTGAATAGCATTATGAGGCAAATTGTATAGATATATATTAAAAAAATATTACCAAAAAGGTAAAATTAATTGCATTACATAAAGGGGTGGAATATAATAAACATAGAATATAGAAGTGGTAAACTTCAAAAGCAATGTTCAGATTACTGTTTAGCTAAAAAAGATTTTGGGGTTGAGGTTGCAGATAAGCTATTGAGTTTAATCAATTTCCTCGATAATGCTAAAAATCTAATGGATATTTCAGTCATGCGCATATATCATTTGCATCCGTTAGAGCGTGATAGAAAGGGTCAATTTGCTTTGGATTTAGGGCGAAGATTAGGATGGCGTTTAATTGTAATTCCATTGGATCATGAAGGTAATAGATGGAGCACTACCGTTGATGTAAATATTATATACAAATCAACCACAGCAATTTTAGTCTGGGAGGTGACAAAACATTATGAGTAAAGCTGAATATAAAGAGCTAGTAGCTTTTCATCCAGGGTACTATCTAAAAGAGATTATTGAAGATATGGGGATTACCCAAGACGAGTTTGCTAAAAGATTGGAAACAAGCGGGAAAAATTTAAGCGATTTGTTAAATGGAAAAAGCAAATTATCGAATGAAATTGCTTTAAAGCTTTCTATCATGTTTGGCACATCGACAGATGTGTGGCTCAACTTGCAAAAACTTATAATGAGAAAGTTATAGAGATTGAACGCAGAAAAATTGAGGATTATGAAGCGGGTTGTGCTCAATTAATAGATTACTCTTATTTTATTGATTTAGGAGTAGTACCGATAGTAAGAAAATCGGCGGATAAGGCTAAAGAGTTATTGAAATTTTTTAAGATAGCATCATTTAATGTCTTGAAGACTACCGACTTTTTAGTTAATTATAGAACGGCCGTTTCAGTCATCAATGAGAAAAATGTTATTAATTCAAATGCCTGGGTTCAAACCGCTTTAAATATTGGTCAACAGATAAACACAGAGTCATTTGATTTAAGAAAGCTTAATAGTTATTTGCAGGAAATTAGAAAAATGACATTACAGAATCCAGCGGATTTTTTGCCAAGATTGACAGAAATATTGGTATCTTGTGGTGTTGCATTTGTTGTTCTACCACACTTGAAGAATTCTGGTGTTAATGGGGCAGTAAAATGGATTAATAAAGAAAAGGTAATATTGGCGATCAACAATAGAAGGAAGTACGCAGATATATTTTGGTTCTCTTTGTTCCATGAAATTGGTCATGTCTTACAGAGAAAAATTACAATGCTAATAGTTGGCATAGATGTTGAAGAAATGGATGAAACAAATAAAATCTTAGAAAGAGAAGCGGATGATTTTGCCAGAAATAGTTTATTACCAATGGACCCTTATAGTGAATTCTTAAGCGGTAAAGATTATTCAGAAGGAGCTATAAGGCGATTTGCAAATAAAATAGATATACATCCTGGTATTGTAGTAGGTCGGTTACAAATAGAAGAACACATTGGATTTGAACGTTCTAATGGGCTTAGAGAAAAATATATTATCCACAAGAAAAAAAAGTAAAGAAAAGTGGGCTATTATGAAAAAGAAATCAAAGCTAGTCAGTAAGCCTAGAACAAGATCTCTCTTCAATACTGGCACACGCCCCCATAAATCAAATAAAGACTACACCCGAAAAATTAAATATAAGCAAACGACCTCTGAAGATGGAGAGCAATAAATAGAACCCCTGGTTATCAAGTTGTCCTGCCAGTTATGCTAGGTTTTGTGCGTTGGAAGTTTTGAAATAGTTCCACTACAAGGCTTTTCTTGCATTTTGATTCCGAAGCGTCTGAGGAGCGGAGCTAGGTCAAACTGAGGCGCTGAGCACTGTCCCTGATGCTCAACAGCATATCAATTAAATATTGGCAACCACGTTCCCCTATACTATGAAGTGTAGGGGAATTCTTTGGACATATTTCAGTCTTTCGCCATGTTTCGCCGTCAATTTGGATTATAGTTGTCTACAAGGACAATAGCACCGATAATCGACACCGCTGAATTCATAAGTAATAAACAACGATTTGTCTTCGCCTCTTGGTATAGTGGTGATGAGGGAGGGGTTGGGTTATGCGACCCAGATATCTAACCGTCCTTATGAAGGCATTGCCTTTCAGTTTTCCCACCATGTAGTGCATAAAGACGGGCGGATTGAACATCGCGGACAATACCTTAACACGGCACCAGGGGTATTCCCCAACTATGATTTTCTCAGAAGTCTGAAAAACGAATTAGACCAGGATCAAGGGAGCATTTTCCGGTATGCTGCGCATGAAAACACATACTTAAATATGATTTATCGGCAATTGAGGGAAGACCAAGAGGATATACCCGATCGGGAGGAACTCTGTAGCTTCATTCGTACCATTACAACTCCAGTAAAAAAGAGCAAAGAGTGGGTGGCAGGGCCCCGTAATATGATCGATATGTGCGAACTTGTCAAACGTTATTATTATGATCCCGCCACGAAGGGCTCGAATTCCATTAAGCAGGTTTTGCCAGCGATTTTGAATAGTTCACGATTCCTACAAGAAAAATACGCCAACCCTATTTATGGCGCCGATAGCGGTATCCCTAGTTTGAATTATCGAAACTGGAAATGGATTGAGTACGTCGAAGACAGGGTACTAGATCCCTATAAATTATTGCCTAATATGTTTCAGGATATCTCGGAAAAGGACTTCGCAGTGTTGAGCGATAGTGATGAGTTGCGTGATGGGGGAGCGGCATTAACAGCTTATGCTCGAATGCAATTCGAAGAGATGTCGGAATATGAACGTACGGAGATTGAGAAAGCATTGTTGAAGTATTGTGAGCTGGATACCTTAGCAATGGTTATGATTTATGAGGGGTGGAAGAATTTAGTTTACCCGAAATATGAAAAGGTTTGAAACAAATTAATCAGATTGCCCCCCGAAAATTATCATCACAATAGCGGATGATTTGCTGATTACATATCAAAAGGGCGAGGAGTTGTGGGAGCGTTATCCAGGATATTAGGAGGTGTGAGGGTGACCATTACTTATAAAAAGTGCCCAAAATGCGGGTCGAAGAATTCATTGCTTACAACAACCGTAGCTAAGTAATAAATATGTTGTTTGTAAAAAAATGTTATTAATTTGAATATTATTGTTTAGCTCATAAGATCAATAAGGTATACTATAAGAAAAGCACTAAAAAGGGGGTTCTTGAAGTGCAGAAACTTTACACTATTGGCCATTCAGTTCATTCTGTTGAACGATTTGTAGACATGCTTAATAAGTACGATATAAATTGTCTAATAGATGTTAGAAGTACACCTTACTCAAGATTTGCACCCCAATATAATATTTCTGAGATTAAAAAGATCTTACAAAATAATCAGAAACAGTATATTTTTATGGGAGAGGAATTTGGAGCAAGGCGTTCTGATACAGCCTTATACGATTCGAGTGGCGTTCTTGACTTTAACAAAGTAATCAAGAGTAGTCTATTTCAATCTGGTTTTAACAGAGTAAAAACTGGTTTGGATAAAGGATTTAACATAGCTTTTATGTGTACAGAAAAGGATCCAATTGATTGTCATAGAAGTATTTTAGTCGGTAGAGCTTTCAATGATGAGAAGTTTGACGTTTCTAATATACTTGAAGATGGAAGTGCTGAGACACAGGAGGAACTTATCGAAAGACTATTAAATCACTACTTTCCAAACAGAAATCAAGCTAATATCTTTGATTTTTTAGAAGGCGAAAAAAAGAGGGAAGATCTAGTTCACGAGGCCTATATCCTGAGAAATAAAGATATAGCGTATAAATTAGAAGAAAAAGAGGTTGGAATAATTTGAAATTGTATACTTTGGGATTTACAAAGAAATCAGCTAAACAATTTTTTGAAGTATTAGGGAAAAGCAATATTCAAAAACTCGTTGATATTAGATTAAATAATATTTCTCAATTAGCAGGATTTACTAAGGGAGCTGATTTGAAGTATTTCCTGGAAAAGTTATGCAATATACAGTATGTGCATAATGTTAGCTTTGCTCCGACAAAAGATATTTTAGATGATTATAAAAAGAAGAAAATTTCATGGGACCAATACGAGAAGAGGTTTAATGAATTATTAGGTCAAAGGAATATCGATGGAAATTTGATTAAAGATTTCTCGATAGAATCAGAAGTAATTTGTCTATTATGTAGTGAACCAACTCCAGAGAATTGCCATAGGAGATTGGTGGCAGAGTTCATTAAGAGAGAATTCCCAGATTCAGATATAGAAATTGTCCATTTGTAGGAAAGTTTCTAAGGGGAGTGGGAGAGTGTGGGGAAAGAAATAATTCTACTTGCGGAGTCTAAGAAATATAACAATTTATGTATTGCAGGGATCGATACGAGCACAGGTGATTGGATAAGAATCGTTTCACAAGATAGTGGCGTTTCTCACGCAGTCAAGGTTGAGGATGCAATTTATGAAGATGGAAGTGTTCCAGAATTACTGGATATTGTTGAAATAGAATGTAATGGGTGTCAATTAAATTACTACCAAATTGAAAATTATGTATATGATCCTGGTTACTATTGGTCTAAAATCGGACGAGCTACAAAAGAGACGTCTTAAAAATCCACCCACTTGAACATAAAGATTTTATATTTCACAATACAGATAAGAGAGTACATAAAGATTATCTCCTTGAACTTAATGATGAATTTAAGTATTCGCTTATGCTTATTAGACCCACTAGGATCAAGGGACATGTGAGACAGTGGCCAAATAGGAAAGATGTAATATTGCAAGTGGCTGGAGTAAGTTTAGTTTTCAAATCGAATATCCACCAAAAATATGCCGTCATTGACCAAAGAATTGTGTGGTATGGAAGTATCAACCTTTTGAGTTTTGGTAGTGCCGAAGAAAGTATCATGCGACTGGATAGCCCAAACATTGCTAATGAATTAGTAATGAGCATGGACAAATAAAATACAGCCGGGAAATATCAAGTTTCCCGGCTATATTATTCTTAATGATCTTCAATTAATTTATGATATAATATATGTAAGTAATTGTAAGTGAAATGGATGTTAAATTTAGGGAGGTATTCGGTATGACTTTAGCGCAAAAGATTGAGCAGATTTTAAAAGATGAGTTAAAGCCTGAAAATATTAAAACAATTATCGATTTAGCAGAATTGTTAAAGGTTAGAGAAAGCCAAAAGAAATGGGATGAAATTAATGAGTCCGAACATGAATTTATCGCTGCGGAAGAACAGTCCCATCTTAATGAAGTAAAAGCAAAAGGTCAATTTATTGACCAAGATGAACTTCTACAAGAATTGGGGATAAGCAAAGATGAGATACAAAATTAAGTATGAAAAAGATTGTCTTGAATACTTAGAGAAATTGGATAGAAATACTCAAGTTAGAATCATTAATGCTATAAGCCAACTTCCGTTTGGGGATGTGAAAAAATTGCAAGGAAATATTAATGACTACAGATTGAGAGTTGGTAATTACAGAATTGTATTTAGCAAAGATGATGAAAACATATTAATTTGTGTCATCAAAATTGCTCCTCGTGGAGAAGTTTATAAGAAATGATAAGAGACCTGAAGAGGGTCTTTTAATTATTTCTGTATTAGCTTGAAACCAATGTCTGTCAGATTTCCTATCGAATCAAACGAAAAGTCCTCAGGTTTAGTAAGTATCGTGATATCCGCATGCTGCTCTGCCTCGGCGAGCATCGCTTCAGAAATAAAGATTTCATCAAGATGAAGCGAATTAGGAATGCGAACTAGGCGAAGTTGACTTAAGTCGTAAACACCACAGGTTTTAATGGTAGCTTGAATAGCTAAACGATCTGTCTCCATGATGAGAGGAATCCGCCCAGAGGGGGTAGCTGTCGAGGTTAAAATATTGGCGTAAGTGATATCGAAGTTGATCTTGTTAAACAGGCGTCGGGTGGTGATATCCGCGAGACCCATTCCACAGGTATTCCCGTGACTACGGTCTGTAACATCGAGCACGACCAGTCTTGAAGGCGGTTTAGCAGTAGGAGCAACACAGGTTGTCGAGGCGCGACCGATCGTATGTGAATCCATGCCCCCTCCCGAAAACTCCTTACCTAACTGATCCACGATGAGAACGTCAATGTGTTGTAATAAAATTTTGGGAAGATTTGCTTTGGACTCAATAAGTAGCTTTTGGTCCATAGCAACAATTTCTTCAGGTCGTACTGCTACAATTTTTGCTATACGATCATAGGCATTTTCCACAGTGCCAATCCCAAATATGAAGGATGCCTTCTCTAGTTTTATCTTGGTCATTTCCATGATGAACTCGCCCATACGTGTGAAGCCGAAGACATGACAGGAGTCCGCACCTTTTTGTTTGCCTAAGCCGATGGTAATCATCTTGGAAAGACCGCTTTCGATGGGTCCAGTGAAAGCATTATGGGCTTTGATACGGTTAACAACGATAATGCCATCCGCTTCGAACGCGTGTTTATCGATTAAGATAGGTAGTCCGATATCAAGTACCCCTAGTTGAACAACTTCCATAGACGAAATTATAGGGCAACCGATCGTAGCTTCGGTTATTCCTAGATTAGCTAAGACTTGCTGCTGTCCTTCTGCCGTTGCACCGCCATGACTGCCCATGGCCGGAACAATAAAGGGTGAGGCTTCAAGTCCCTTTAACTCGTCTACCAAAGTTCGGACGATGAGAGGAAGTTCTGCCATCCCACGACTCCCAACAGCAATGGCAATACGCATTCCTTTTTTGACACTTCCGCTAATCTCCGGTCTTCGGATTTGTTCCCTGAGGGTTTGCGCAACATCCTTAACTTCTATAGCAGGAAATTGTTGGCGTATTCTAGCCATCTTGGGTAAAGGGATGTTCTGGAGCATCTCCGTAATAACTGACATTTCCTTAAACCACCTTTACAATTATAAGTAATTATGCTAATCAAATAACATGCAAGCAGCATGCCAAAAATAGAGACGTATAGACCAAGTGAACTCGTCCCACTAAAGCTGCATAAAATGACCTGTAGGGACAACCTTTGTGTTTGATGCTACAAATGTTGCATTTTCCAGTTAATACTAAGCTTGTACAAACAGTCTTTGTTTGAGATATAATAGAAGAAAATTCGAAATAGGTGGTGCCCATGGAGAAGATCGCTTTTATAGCTCCGTTTGAGAAGATTTTGGCTATGGGTCAAAAGGCAATTGAAGAATTAGGGCTTGAAGATAAGGTGAAGTGTTATCTTGGGATTCATGCCTATGGTGTGGAAATTGCCAAAAAAACCGTCAATAGTGGGACGGACGTCATCGTTAGCCGCGGGGGAACGGCTGAGCTTATCGCTAAGTCTGGTATTCAAATACCTGTGGTTGAGATACCGATCACTGTTCAAGATTTGGCGGAGGCCTTGGTCAAAGCAAAGAAATTAACGGGGTTGGATAATCCGAAGATTGCTGTAATGGCCTTTAAAAATATGATCTATAGCGTTGAAGTCTTTGCCAAGGTAATGGACATTCAATTAATTATTTATAAGGTGGATACGGAAGAAGAAATACCCGGCATGGTGGAACGAGCCCTTCGGGAAAAGCCCGATGTCTTGGTTGGCGGTAAGATCACAACGACCTTAGCGACGGAAGCGGGTGTAAAAACGGTATTACTCACATCAGGAATTGATTCGTTTCGGACAGCCTTTCAGCAAGCGGAAACCCTGTCTTATGTCCGACGCCTCGAGAAGGAACGGATGCAGAAATTTCGTGTCTTAGTGGATTACTCCACCCAGGGAATTATTAGTATTGATAGTGAAAAACGGATAGAGGTTTTTAATAGCGCTGCTGAACGATTATTAGGCTATAGCGCGCTTGAGGTAACTGGGAAAAATATTGAAACAGTTTGCTCTTCTCTCCCTGTCGATAGCTGCTTGAAAGAAGCAAAGGATTTACGGGGCGAATTGCTAAAAATCAACCATAAGAAAGTCATTGCTAACATTATCCCGATTATCATTGGCGAAGTTGTGACCGGCGCCATGATCACCATTGAAGATGTAGGACAAATTGTGGAAATGGAAGCAACGATTCGCAAAAGTATTTATAGCAAGGGATTGACTGCTCAGTATCAGCTGAGTGACATTCGAGGATTATCACCACAAATTATTGAATCCAAACGGATTGCTCAAGAATACGCGGGTGTTGATGCGACCGTCTTGATTCTTGGCGGATCTGGGACCGGGAAGGAATTATTTGCTCAGGGCATTCACAATGCCAGTAAGCGAAAGCAGAGCCCCTTTGTGGCGGTGAATTGTGGGGCAATCCCATTTAGCCTACTGGAGAGTGAACTCTTTGGCTATGTTGAAGGAGCTTTTACAGGCGCGAATAAAAAGGGTAAGGCTGGTTTCTTTGAATTGGCCCATGGAGGCACGATCTTCTTAGACGAAATTGCAGAAATGGATAAAATTGCTCAGACTAGTTTGCTGCGTGTTATTCAAGAAAGGCGAGTCATGCGCCTGGGAGATGATAAATATTTACCGATTGACGTAAGAATTATTGCTGCTACGAATAAGGATCTGCTCCAGTTGGTTAGCGAGGGCACATTTAGGGAGGATCTTTATTATCGGCTGAATGTTCTTCCGCTAGAATCACCAGCTTTAAGGGATCGGCTTGGAGATGCGGTTTACATTGCTGAACACTACGTGGGTATTTACAACAAGCTGTTTGGCAGAGATGTTCAATTAAATAAGCAAGCGAAGGAGTATATTAACTCCTATGACTGGCCAGGTAATATCCGGCAACTTCGGAACGCGATGGAACGATTTGTGCTCATAACTAAAGAAAGAGAAATTTCTGCTGAATTATTGGAGAATATGCTGGGAGTCATGACGGTAAGGAAACCTATAACTCCTAGCGAAAATTTGCCAGAGGATACCTCTGAAAAGTCAGAAATTCTACGGGTATTAGAAGAGACTGGCTATAATCAGAAAGAGGCGGCTAAAAGGTTAGGAATCGATCGAAGTACACTGTATCGGAAACTAAAAGCCCTTAAAGTCGAAGTAAAAAAGGTATGCAACACATGATGTTTTGCATGCCCCATGTTTTAGGAATAAGCGCAACAATTGTTGCGCTTATTTTTTGTAGCTTCATTTATTTTAAGCCACTTACCAGAAAACAGTTTTTGCACCTCAACAGCTCATCTGCACTTAAGGGGCAAGGTCTGAGTGACTCGGCGCAAGCGGAGCTTTCATTATTATTTCTGAGCAATTAAACAATGGAGAATTATGAGGATATACGAAAGAAGTAAAGCAGAGTTTGTTGGCATGAAATTTGCAATATAAACCTATTGCGAGAGATCTGAAGAATTTGTCATTTTTACTCCCAAATATGGGTTAATTTTTAGGAGGTGCTTCAAGTATGAAGGTTGGATTTATTGGCTTAGGGATTATGGGCAAGCCCATGAGTAAGAATTTGATTAAAGCAGGTTATGAACTTGTGGTTATGGACAAGAACCAAAGTGCATTAGCGGAAGTCGTAGCGGCTGGAGCTCAATCTGCGACGACACCTAAAGAAGTTGCGGAACAGTCGGATATTATCATTACGATGTTGCCTAATTCCCCTCATGTCAAAGAAGTTGTCTTAGGGGAAAACGGAATTATTGAAGGGGCTAAAGCTGGAGCGATTGTCATTGATATGAGTTCGATCGCTCCCCTAGTTAGCCGGGAGGTTGCGGAAAGTCTGGCGGTCAAGGGAATTGAAATGCTCGATGCCCCTGTCAGTGGGGGAGAACCTAAAGCAATTGATGGAACGCTGTCCGTAATGGTGGGAGGTAAGCAGGAAATTTTTGATAAGTGCTATCCCATCATGAAAGCTATGGCGGGGTCCGTTGTTTTAACAGGGAGCGTTGGGGCAGGAAATGTCACTAAGCTTGCTAATCAAATCATTGTCGCCATCAACATCGCTGCAATGTCAGAAGCCTTGGTCTTAGCCACAAAGGCCGGGGTTGAACCGGAATTGGTTTATCAAGCCATTCGGGGAGGTTTGGCAGGAAGTACAGTTCTTGATGCCAAGGCCCCCCTCGTGATGGATCGCAAATTTGATCCTGGTTTCCGCATCAATTTGCATATTAAGGATTTGAGTAACGTATTAGACACTTCTCATGAATTAGGAGTACCATTACCGCTGACAGCAGCTGTCATGGAAATGATGCAAGCCCTTAAGGTAGATGGTATGGGTGATGCCGATCATGGAAGTCTAGCCCGCTATTATGAGAAAATGGCCCAAGTGGAAATCAAGCGTAGCTAAAGCAAAGGATTTTACTGCAGACATGCTTTCGCTCCAATATCATAAGAACCTCTTATTACCGATAAGAGGTTCTACTTTAAATAGGTTGAAAGATAACTTGGCACCGCTCTTTTAAAGTGGAGGTAATTATGGAATACCGACAATTTAACTCGAAAATCGTCTTGCGGCTCGATAAAGGTGAAGAAATTATTAAATCTATTAAGGATTTATGTAAGGCTGAAGGAATTTCACTTGCTTCAGTTTCCGGCATTGGAGCCGTTAATAAAGCAAATATCGGGCTTTTTGAACAAGCAACAAAGGTTTACCATCCACGGGAACTCACAGGAAGCATGGAAATCACCAGCTTGCAAGGAAATGTTTCTGAAATGGGTGGTGAAGTTTACCTGCATCTGCATGTCACGCTTACCGATTCCACTTATCAGGCCTATGGTGGTCATTTGAACATGGCTTGGGTCGGCGCTACCGTTGAAATCATACTTGATGTAATTGATGGAAAGATAGACAGAGTCAAGAATGAAGAAGTGGGACTTAATATTATTAAATTTTAGTGGCATCGAGGCTCAGAAGCATAGGGATGAGGCTCTTCAAAGGAAGTGAAGTTTGTGCGTATTGTCGTGGCTCCAGATTCATTCAAAGGGAGCCTATCGTCGATCGAGGTTGCCAATGCTATGGAACAGGGAATATTAGCTGTTTTTCCGGATGCGCAGGTCATCAAAGTACCGATTGCTGATGGGGGGGAAGGGACGACAGATTCTCTGATCAAAGCTACGGGTGGTCGCTACATGAAAAATAAGGTCATGGGGCCTTTAGGGGATATAGTCGAAGCGTGCTGGGGAATCCTTGGCGATGAACAAACTGCTGTAATTGAGATGGCAGCAGCGTCCGGACTTACGTTAGTAGCAAAGGAGGAACGTAATCCACTGATTACTACAACCTACGGCACGGGTCAACTCATTAAGGCTGCACTTGATCAAGGAATACGTAAGTTGATCATTGGCCTTGGTGGTAGTGCTACAAACGACGGCGGAGCGGGAATGGCAAGAGCACTCGGCGCGAAATTTCTTGATTCTTCAGGGAATGAATTGCCTAGTGGAGGTGGGGCGTTGATAACTTTAGAGAGAATAGATTGTATAGGATTGGACCGCAGGTTAGCTGAAACGACGATATTAGTGGCTTGCGATGTTAATAATCCGCTCTGTGGCTCGCGTGGGGCCTCAGCTGTTTATGGACCTCAAAAAGGAGCTACACCAGCCATGATCGAAGAACTAGATCAGGCGCTTAAACATTACTCGTCTATTGCTAAGCTCACCACCGGTAAAGACATAACGGAGTGTCCAGGGGCAGGGGCGGCTGGAGGGCTAGGGGCGGGCTTCATGATTTTTACCTCAGCTCAACTTAAGCCCGGTGTTCAAATAGTGCTCGAGGCGACGGATTTCGAGGAAAAGGTCAAACATGCCGATCTAGTGATCACGGGCGAAGGCCGGACTGATTTTCAAACAGCCCATGGGAAAGCACCTGTCGGCGTAGCTGCGCTTGCCCAAAACTATAACGTTCCGACTCTATGTCTTTCCGGAGGGCTCGGTACGGGTTACGAGGACGTGTTGCACAAAGGAATAAAGGGGCTTATGAGTATTGTAGCGCAGCCCATGAGTTTAGAGGATTGCATGGATTCTGCTGCGGAGCTTGTGCAAGGAGCTACTAGTCGGTTATGTCAGATAATCCGGGTGGGGATGAATATGTCCCAAATTAAATAAGCTATTAGTGCAATACAGAAAAGGAGCATCGATTATGTCTATGGTAGGAAGTCAACAGGAGACACCCTTATACATCAAAGTTAATGCGCAGGATAACGTAGCGATTATAGTCAATGCGGGTGGGTTAAAGGAAGGAACAGTGTTCCCTGGTGGTCTCAAGTTGACGGAAGATGTTCCTCAAGGCCACAAGGTGGCGTTAACGGATATACAGCAAGATGAAGAGATTATTCGATATGGAGAAGTAATTGGGTATGCTGTACGCCCCATTAAAACGGGTGGTTGGATTGATGAAGCCTCAGTCAAGCTGCCGACACCGCCCGAGCTCGATGAATTGACCCCTGCCAATAATGTGCCAGCACCACTGTCTCCTCTTGAAGGGTATACTTTTGAAGGCTATCGCAATGAGGATGGCAGTGTAGGGACCAAAAATATTCTCGGAATTACCACGAGTGTTCAATGTGTCGCAGGCGTCCTTGATTATGCAGTGAAAAAGATTAAAGAAGAACTTTCTGTGAAATATCCTAATGTGGATGACGTCGTTGCTTTAAATCATAACTATGGGTGTGGGGTCGCTATTAACGCTCCAGGTGCGATTATTCCGATCCGGACGATTCGTAATATCGCCTCGAATCCCAACTTTGGTGGAGAAGTCATGGTGGTGGGACTAGGGTGCGAAAAGCTTCTTCCGGAAAAATTGCTCCCAGCGGTAGATCAGAAAAACGTTATTTCTTTACAAGATCAACAAGGTTTTAAGCATATGGTGCAATCAATCTTGGACATGGCAGACGAACGCTTGAAAAGACTAAATCAGCGGGTACGCGTTGCTTGTCCTGCCTCAGATTTGGTGGTGGGTTTACAATGTGGAGGAAGCGATGCTTTTTCTGGGGTAACAGCGAATCCAGCGGTAGGCTATGCAGCTGATCTCTTAGTACGCGCCGGTGCCACCGTCTTATTTTCCGAAGTGACCGAGGTCCGAGATGCAGTGCACTTATTAACTCCCCGAGTTGTCAATGAAGAGGTTGGGCGAGCACTTATTCAGGAAATGAAATGGTATGACCAATATTTAAGCAACGGTGAGGTCGATCGAAGTGCTAATCCATCGCCAGGCAACAAGAAAGGCGGTTTAGCCAATGTTGTGGAAAAAGCACTCGGCTCGATTGCAAAATCTGGCAGCAGTGCGATTGTTGGAGTAATATCCCATGGTGAAAAAGCAACCCAAAAAGGTTTGATCTATGCGGCTACTCCGGCGAGTGATTTCATCTGTGGAACGTTACAGTTAGCTTCTGGTATAACGTTGCAAGTTTTTACGACCGGACGAGGAACACCCTATGGTTTGGCGATGGCACCGGTGATTAAAGTGTCTACCCGCAATTCTCTCACCGAACAATGGAGCGATTTAATCGATGTCAATGCCGGTCGAATCGCAACGGGCGAAGCAAGCATTGAAGACGTGGGCTGGGAAATTTTCCGCTTGATCCTCGAGGTTGCCAGTGGGCGGAAGAAAACTTGGGCTGATCACTGGGGTTTAGCCAATGACTTATGCTTGTTTAATCCGGCACCGGTAACCTAAGACCGCTCAGACCTACTGGGATTAGGCTGGTTAGCCAGGTCCAGAACTCTGCCAAGAGTCCTGAGCATAATTTAGGAGAAACTTAATGACTCAAATTTATAAAATAGCAATCCTCATGCTGGCTGGTTTGCATCTGACGAAAACCGTTATTAAGACGGATTTAACCGTGATATTCGTTGTCGCGGTTATTGTCTTGCTATTCGGAGTAATCGTGATGGGTCAAGGTTTCAAAAAAATTACGATTACCTTTATGATTCTTGGAGTTTTTGTCCTTACCAAGTTCGAGCAACCGTTTTCAGCTTGGGTGACGGCGCTTAATTCAATGACGAACGTGATTGCCATTTTGGTGATCATGCAGATGTTCACCATCCCTATTGAAGTGGGCAGATATAATTTGGCGATCAGGTATTGGTTTAATAAGTCGTTTAAAGGTGAAGGGGGCCTCTTCTTATTTACTACGGTTGCCACCCATGTATTTACGAGCTTTCTAATGTTGGGTGCGATACCGGTGGTGATTTCCCTGATGGAAGATACCCTGAAAACTCGAGTCTCACATTATGAGAGATTTATATCCACTGCAATTTCGCGGGGCTATGTGCTAGCCTCTTTATGGGCTCCTGGCGCTGTGAATATTGCATTAGTGGTACAGGCAACAGGAGTGAGTTGGTCAAAACTCTTCTTCCCTGGTATTTCTTTGGCTATCATCGGCATTGTATTGTCCTATTTTCTGGAGACGAGATTAGCCTTTTCGGCCAAGGGTATGCGGTTTACCCACTCCGTTGATAGACAGGGAGAACGGGAATCGCTCGATCGTGAGCATCGAGCTCGCCATAGGGCTTGGCATATCATTATCGTGGTGGTAAGTCTTAGTACGCTAACCCTGCTATTAGCCAAGTTGAACCTGGGCTCATCGTCGAGCCCTGTTATTTTAGCGGGCGCCATAGTGGTTCTAGTCTGGATCCTGCAATTTCGCAGAGAACCTAAATTGCAGGCGACCCTATGGAATTACTGGGATGTCGGAGTATTAAAGGCTGCAGATATTGCCCCGTTCTTTATCGCCATAGGCTTGTTCACCAGTGCTCTTGAACAGTCTGGAGTGATTAACATCTTTCAAGGGTTCTTACAGAACTATGCCAATAGTTTCGGAATTTTCTCGATCGTTCTCATCCCTTTGGTCATGATTTGTTTAGCAGTCTTGGGAATTCACCCGTTTATATCGATTGTCATGTTCGGTCAAGTTCTGACCGCCCTGCATCTCCCCGTGTCAGATGTTACTGTCGCTCTGTGCTTGGCTTTAGGTGCTTCAACTTCGTTTATGGTCTCGCCTTTTGCAGGAGTTATCATGGCAATTTCCAAGTTTGTCAATGTGAAGACCCAAGATGTAGCGCTGCGCTGGAATTGGGTTTTTTGTTTGGCTTTCTTTTCAGTCGGTATAATGCTGGCATACTTTTGGGGAAAAATTCTTGGCTAAAAGGGGCCGTACTATAACAACAAAACAAAATCGTCCTCACTCCACTTTGATTGTGAAATGGGACGATTTTTGCTTGTTGCAACCACTATGAAATCTCGGAACATGTTAAGCTACTTTAGCAGATCCATCTGGATGAGAACCTTTTTAAGTTGTTCTTTCTCATCAGCTGTCATCGGTCCGACAGGAGACATACATGGACCCGCTTCAATACCTAGCAACTCGAGCGATTCTTTGATTACGGTCGGGAAGGAGCCTAAGGTAAAGGCGATTCGGAGAGGGGCAAGTTTATATTGGGCTTCCAGTGAACCTTGAACATCCCCGGCCATATATAAGTCGTAGATATCGGCGCAAAGTCTGGGCGCCACATTGGCGCCTGCGGCAATCGAACCGGTTGCACCATAACAGAGGGCTGAATGGATCATTGTGTCTCGACCCATCAGTACGGAGAAGTCTTGCTCTTTGGTCAAGCGGATATATTCTCCCGTCAAGGTCATGTCTCCAGTGCTGTCTTTAACCCCGACAATATTTTTAATTTGAGCTAATTTGGCGACGGTTGCCGCTGTGATGGTAATGCCTGTTTTGGGCAGGTTGTTGTAGAGAATGACCGGCAGGTCGGTATTTTCAGCAATCACTCTAAAATGATCATAGAGTTCCTTTTGATTGATGCTAATAAATAAGGGAGTTAATACGGATACTGCATCGACGCCACACTCTTGGGCAATTTGGGTGAGCTGGATGGATTCCTTGGTAGTGATCCCTCCAGTACCAGCATAAACTGGAACTCGTCCGTTCACCTCATCCATGGTGATTTGCAGAATTTCTCTCTTTTCTTCCGGGGTCAAACCATAAAATTCACCAGTCGTTCCAATCACGAAGACACCATGGACTCCACCGTCAATGGTGAAATTCAGCAGCTTGCGGAGTGCTTTTTCATTCAGTTTTTCATCTTTTGTCAGAGGGGTAATTAAAGCGGGGATAATCCCTTTTGGTATAAAGCTCATTTTAGAAATCTCCTTTACTTTATCCAATTTTGCATGCACTAGCGAACCAAACACGGCTTTTTATTATTGAACTTCCAGCCTGGAATCAAGTATTGCATAGCCATCGCATCATCACGCGCACCCAAAGCCATTTTTAGGTAGAGTTGATGGGCCTTGTCGATTTGCTCCATATCGACGTCTATTCCGAGTCCTGGTTTTTGGGGTACTGTTATTTTACCATTCATAATCTTAAGTGATTCCTCAGTTAGGCGTTGACCATCCTGCCAAATCCAGTGGGTGTCAATGGCGGTGATTTTACCGGGTGCAGCTGCAGCAACCTGAGTGAACATCGCTAAGGAGATATCAAAGTGATTATTGGAATGGGAGCCCCAGGTCAGACCCCAGACGTCGCACATTTGCGCTACCCGTACGGATCCTTGCATTGTCCAAAAATGAGGATCTGCTAAAGGGATATCGACAGAGTGTAGTTGAAGAGTATGCCCCATTTGACGCCAATCCGTAGAAATCATATTTGTGGCAGTCGGCAGACCAGTAGCGCGTCGGAACTCAGCCATGATTTCACGCCCGGAGTAGCCATTTTCAGCTCCACAGGGATCTTCTGCATAAGCCAGAACATCCTGTTTGTTCTGACAAAGTCGAATCGCTTCTTCTAAAGACCATGCACCATTGGGATCGAGGGTAATGCGAGCAGTAGGGAAACGCTTCGCCAAAGCAGTGACTGCTTCCATTTCTTCTTCGCCGGGTAGTACTCCACCTTTTAACTTAAAGTCGTTAAAGCCATAGCGAACGTGTGCGGCTTCTGCTAGACGAACGATGGCTTCGGAGGTCATCGCTTCCTCGTGGCGTAGGCGCAGCCAATCATCCTCGGCATTGGGATCGCTCAGATAAGGGAGGTCGGTTTTTTGGCGATCAGCGATATAGAAGAGGTAGCCTAAGATATCGACGGTCTCTCTTTGCTGGCCTTCTCCGAGCAGTGCTGCAACCGGTACTCCTAGGAATTGTCCGAGTAAATCCAGCAAAGCTGCTTCCACTGCAGTAACAGCGTGGATCGTAATTCGCAAGTCAAAGGTTTGTAAACCCCGGTCGCCAGAGTCACGATCCGTGAAACGTTGCCGGATCGTATTCAGAATGTTGTTGTAGTTACCAATCGATTGGCCAGTGACGAGAGGGATAGAGTCTTCAAGGGTTTGGCGAATCCGCTCACCACCCGGAACTTCACCAACACCGGTGTTTCCAGCGTTGTCTTTTAAGATAACTACATTGCGAGTAAAAAAAGGTCCGTGCGCGCCACTTAGGTTAAGTAACATGCTATCGTGGCCGGCAACCGGAATGACAAGCATTTCGGTGATGAGAGGTGTGCCGCTCGAAAAGTGTCTGTGGATCTGTTGATTCATAATGCCACTCCTATTATTAAAATTTCCTTAGAATACTTCAGCGAGTAAAATGCCGCTGCTTAGGGTCATTTAATGCAAATCTGATACCAACTATCGATCCAGATCATAGTTTGGTTTTTAAAGCAAATTGTAAGCTATAAGCTGCATCACTTAAATCAGGTGATGCAGCTTTTACAACAGGTGTGTCATTTATCGAGTTGAAATCAGCATAATAGGTGCAGCGTTATCAATCAATTAGCAGGGGCGGCAAAAATCTCTCTTGGGAGGAAAAAAGTATAATAATGACGAATTATAGTCTTAATTAGCTTAAGCCAACTGCCAATGAATTAGGAAATTTCGTTGAAGTTAAATCCATAGTAAGTAATAAACACTTTTATAAAGTCGTTTGCTATCAATAAATAGTTTTTTAAAATTTTGTATTCTGCTGTGTTGTAATGTTTGAACATAAATGCAACATGTGGTCACAACAGGTGCTGCAACGAGGAGGGACTTTATCCGGTTTATTATAGAAATTTTGAATATTCAGTGCAGTAATATGTTTGGCATATATCTTGCAATATACCTTACCGATATCAAAAATGATCGAAAACAAAAATGGAGGGGAAATAATGAAAAAGATTATGGCTTTAATCGTATCCGCCGCACTGCTGGGTATAACACTAGTAGGCTGTGGTACTCAGACTGCCCAGCAAACACCTGCTCAACCAAAAGCCAATGTAGCGGATTCTTATCCCAGTAAACCCATTCAAGTGATTGTACCAGCCGGACCAGGCGGGGACACAGATACCTATGCACGTTTAGTTGGCCAATCGATCGAAAAGTCTCTTGGTAAAGGTTTTGTCGTTGTTAATGTCAATGGCGCTGGTGGATCCTTGGGTACGAAAAAAGTAATTGATTCGGCTCCAGATGGTTTGACTGCGCTGTTCTTCCATCCTTCATTACTTGTTAATAAAACCACGAAAGTCACAGATTATGGAATTGAGGCTTTTGAATTAGGCGGCATTGTTGTTAACGACGATACCAACGCTTTTGTTGTAAGAGCAGATTCCCCTTATAAGACATTAAAAGACCTTATTGATGCTGCGAAGGCTAGCCCTGGCAAACTTATTATCGGTACTGAAATGGGAGGTTTCACCAACCTGCAATGTTTAACTTTTAATGCTAAAACAGGTACAAATTTGAATATTGTCGATGTAGGTAGTTCTGCTCAGAAAAATGCCGCCCTCGAAGGAAAACAAGTGGATGTAATTCCTCAACCAGTTGGTCAAGTCAAATCCTTTGTAGATGCTGGAAAATTCAGAGTGTTAGGAATTATGGCAGACAAACGTTCTGAAATATTCCCGGATATTCCGACCTTTAAAGAGCAGGGCGTGGATATTGTCTTGACAAAACCCTATTATTTTGCTTTCCCTAAAGGAACACCGAAAGAAATCGTGGATAAATTCAATGCTGCTGTTGAAAAAGTAACCAAAGATCCTGATTTTGCCAAAGGCTTAGAAAAATGGTCAGTTAAACCGATCTACATGGCGCCTGATAAGGCTCTAACCTATCTGCAAGCCGAACAAAAAACTCTTGATGATGCCTATGCTTCTGTCAAGAAGTAAGTAAGGTTAAACGTTAAACGTTAATGACCAGGGGATATTATCCTGATATCCCCTTCTTTTTTTCTCATGGTTAACTTGATTAGGAGTGAAAATATGAAACAACGCGATATGGCTTCGCCGATAATTCTCATGGCCTTTAGTCTTTTCTTCTTATATCAAACTCTTTTGATTAAGAAAGTAGGCGGAGTTTCGGTCATCGGGTCAGGGCTATTTCCCCAAATCCTACTTACGCTGATCCTGATTATTTCAGCGGCCAATGTTTTTAATACCTGGCGTGCCGCTAAAAAAGTGGGACAGGTAGAGAGTGGGGAGCTTGTTGAGAGTGTCGGGTGTGTAAAGAGCGTCAAGATACTTAACCACTGGGCAGCACTTAGTACAATCGCTATGCTTATCATTACCGTGGTGTTATCGGATGTAATAGGTTTCCTATTAGCGTCAGGGCTCTTTCTCTTCTTTTTCTCGCTGTATATGACTCGTAAATTTGATGTTCGAAATCTAATAAAGTTAGCAATTTTCGCAGTAATTGTTTCAGTAACGATTCATTATGCATTTGTGAGTCTTCTCCAACTGACATTACCTAGCGGCATCCTGTTTTAAGGAGGTGGAAAAATAAAAATGGTAACTCTTTTTTTTACGAGCATAGTCTCATTGCTTTCTGTAAAGATGCTTGGGTTGATGATTATCGGTGTCGTTGTAGGATTAGTTTTTGGTGCGATTCCTGGCCTTACGTCCACGATGGCAGTAGCTATGATCCTGCCTGTTACATTTACTATGGATTCTGTGACAGGAATGACCTTTTTAATGGCTCTTTACGTAGGGGGTATTTCCGGGGGCCTGATTTCTGCTATCTTGCTTAAGATCCCTGGTACTCCTTCATCCATTGCTACGTGTTTCGACGGCCACCCCATGACGGCAAAAGGTTTGGCCGGAAAGGCACTGGCTATCGGGATTTTTGCCTCTATGGTTGGTGGTATTATTGGTAATATTATTTTGGTCTTTCTGTCTCCGCCTTTGGCCAAATTAGCTCTTACATTTGGACCCTTTGAGTATTTTTCGATTGGAATTTTTTCTCTGACGATCATTGCCAGTCTCGCCTCAGGTTCTTTTTCAAAAGGAATTATCGCTGGCTTGATGGGGGTATTCTTCTCAACCTTCGGTATGGCACCGGTCGATGGAGTATCTCGCTTTGATTTTGGAATTTACGATATGCGAAATGGCTTTGCTCTTCTTCCGGTCTTGCTCGGTGTTTTTGCGGTGACCGATATTCTAAAAGAATTAGCTAAGGCACACAACAAGGAAAACGCGGAGAAAACGGCTCAAGATCTTGGTGGATACAGTCTAGGGCTTTCCTTTTTTAAAGAAATGGCCCGTCAACCAATGAACTTTATCCGTTCTTCATTGATTGGAACCTTTATCGGTATCTTGCCAGGCATCGGTGGAAGTACCGCAAGCATTCTTTCTTATAGTGAAGCACGCCGGGCATCGAAACACCCGGAAAAATTTGGCACGGGGATATCCGATGGAATTATTGCTTCAGAAGCTTCTAACAATGCAATGGTCGGAGGTGCTTTGGTTACGTTAGTGACCATGGGTATTCCAGGAGATTCGACGACAGCAATATTATTGGGCGGCATGATGATTCATGGTTTGCAACCCGGTCCACTTTTGATGCAAACCAACCCAGAGGTTGTCTATGGCATTTTCGCTGCGCTGTTTATCGCTAATATCTTATTCTTTGTCATTGAGTACAGTGGCATTAAGCTCTTTATCAAAGTGCTCGATATACCTCGCCACTTCCTCTATCCAGTCATCTTTGTGATGTGCATGGTGGGCTCTTACGCCAATAACAATATGATGTTTGATATTTACACGATGATCTTGTTTGGCGTAATTGGTTATCTCTTGGACGGACGAGGATATTCGATGGCGTGCTTTGTGATCGGATTTATTCTGGGACCGATGATTGAAGTCAATTTACGCCGGGCCTTGATGGTCAGTCATGGGAGTTTTGTTCCATTTGTAACCAGACCTATCTCTTTGATCTTTCTCATTGTTGCAGCGTTATCCTTGATTCTGACTTTGAAAAAGGAATTTAAAAAACCTATAGCTAAGTAGTTGTTCCATTACAGTTTTATAATGGAGCGCATTCTGGATGATACGCGTCGGATCCAAGTACCCTTGTGGAACGACAAGTTCGGCCAAGTACAATTATATTTGGGCAGTATGTGTTCTAAGTCAGTAATGTGACCATTATCCCCTATACTATTGAAGTGTAGGGGATTTTTTGTCCCTAATTACTTTTTCGCCAAGTTTCGCCGTCGATGTAGAATATAGTTGTTGAAGGACAAACTATCGATCAACTGCATGATTATAAACAAGGGCTTACAGTGTAAGGGTTAGTTTCTCCAAAGGTCGCTAGAGAATCTAGGAAAAGGAGAAGAGGGAGATTGGCAAACAACCGAGCTTCGATTACGTTCACCATATTGGGATTAGTGGGAATTCTAGATACGATCTTCGTTCTTGCGCTTAATGGAGGGATCAATCTTGGAACTCTTCTGCCTGGCTTTCTAGGAGTGACTATGCTCTTTTGGGGATTAAAGAGGGACTATCTAAAGCGACATCTTCTTAAAGATCGCTTTCTAAGGTTTCGTCGGTTGGTTCGCTTAAGTATCTTAATGCTTCTAGCTTCTTTTATTCTTATTGAGAGTTTGTTGCTGTATAATACCAAGGATCCAGTACCAAGCCAAGTTGATTACCTTATCATACTTGGAGCGGGCCTTAATGGAGATAAACTCTCTTGGACTCTTTGGGAACGGGTAGATATGGGTTTAAGAAGTCTACAAGATAATAAGGATATGATAGTTGTTGTCTCTGGTGGAAAAGGACCTGGAGAGTGGATTACTGAAGCCGAGGCTATGCAGCGTTATTTGGTTGAGCAGGGCATCGCAAAGGAACGTATAATCAAGGAAGAGCAGTCGACAAGTACAATGGAGAATTTTCGTTATACGCGTGAGCTTCTTGTGCAACAATCGAGTTATGAACCTTCTAAGCCTGTGTTGGTCATCACGAATGATTTTCATATGTTTCGCTCGAAGATTCTAGCAAGGCGTAATGGATTAAATCCAGTCGGTGTTCCTTCACCGACACCTTGGTATTTGAGACCCAATGCTTACTTAAGGGAGTATTTTGCGGTTGTAAAGTCTTTAGTTTTCGATCGGTAATGGGTGGGACGCCTACTGATTGTTCAACGTGCGTGGTATACTTGTATCAAATTAAGGTATTGCTTGTGGATCTCAAATTGGATCGCAGCACGAAGGAGTTTACAAGATGATTAAGGTTTATAGTAATTATGTTGCATGTGATTCTCACGATGAAGCAGTCAAAGCCCAGGCAATTATAACCAATGCAATGTGTCATATCCCCAATATTTGTAATGATCGTGATGTGTTTCTGGTCGAGCATGAACTTGGCAAGGACAAAATGCTGGAATTGTTAAATGAAGAAGGTTTAGTTTGCAAGTTGAACTCGTAAAAATACGGGGTATAGGGAGATGGATGAGTGAAACAATCAAACGGGAGAGGAGTTTCCTTATGTTCGAGATGAAAAAAAACGTGGTTCTACCTAGTGCTAGTGACTGCTGAGGTACTTCGTCTAGTGCTGGTCAGCACGTTAACGAAAACACCGAACACTGTAAAATTTGCGGGAATTCCCTGGAGTACTTTGATCAAGGCAAAGCACTGACTTGTGCCCAGTGTGGCAAACAGGAGATAGCAAACATCTGTTGCTCTAATGGTCATTATGTATGTGATGAGTGCCACGGAAAAGGGGTTTTCGACTTAGTCAAAGACTATGTGCTTGATTGCAAGTCTAAAAATCCGTTGGAAATCGCCGAAACACTTATGGGATATGACGACCAAGTTCCCATGCTTGGCTGTGAAAACGCTTGGATAGCGGCTGGAGCCTTGATCGCGGCCATTAAGAACGAAGGTAGATCATTGTGACTGATGATCAGGTTCTAGAGGTTCTAAATCGAACAGCAAGGCAGGCTATTGGCGGATATTGTGGTCTGACAGGCCTATGCGGTATCGCTGTAGCTATAGGCGCTTGCTTCAGTGTTATTCTGGGAGCGGGCTGTCCTAAAGACCAAGAGACGGCAACTACCATGAGAGTCGTTGCCAAGATGGTTAACACTATTGCTAACGAAACAGGGCCATGCTGTTGTAAGAACTTCGTTCGAAAATCATTGACTGAGGCAGTAAAATTGGTGAAAGAGCATCTAAGTGTTTCCCTGCCAATAGTTAGTGAGAACATAATTTGTAAACATGTTGAACGACATCCTCACGGGTGCAGGAAAGAAAAGTGTTCCTATTTTGGCAAGGACACTACTACAAACGAGCAACTTACTGAATGTAAGACCTGAACTGTCTAAATTCCTGTTTCGGGTAAACAGGGTAGTATAAGAAAGGCATCCAATGCGGATGCCTTTCTTATACTAGTATTATCAACTTAGAAGAAAAGCAGGAAGCACGAAGGAAATCGGCAAATAATGGAAGTCAATCACTTGATGGAATTGGAAATTTTTGTAATTTATTCTTCAGTAATGACTCCTGTTATTTGTAATAAAAGATCTCTCAATTGCCAGTTTAAGGTGCAAACACCATTCTTATTCTTGTACAGCATAGCCGGGCTACCGTTAACGATTAGATCCTTTACAACGGTATCCTCTGAGTCATAAAATGTCCCACGTGATGTTCCACCAGCATTATTTTCTTGGCGAAAAACGATTACTTTATCCATATAATTATATTCAATTGAAATCTGGGCCACATTTGTTCCTAGAGCTTCAAGTAGAATTCGTCTTTATAAATAAAATATTTCTGAGAATAAGGGGATTTTATGTAACCTTTTGATAGCCTCAAAGCCTCTATATAAGGGCGGGATTGACTATTAGGAGGGGAATATTGTGGTTAACAAAGGTAATTTAAATAAGTATAAGTATGAATTAATATTTATAGGGTTATCGGCTTTAGTAATACTTGGGATAGTTTTATTGCCTAAATAACTCTGTAGAGACGCGATTTAAGAGATTAGAGAGGGGAAATTGAAATGTTAGTTTTTCCGGCGTTTATAACGCCCACTGTGAGTATTATTGGAATGATTTTACCATTCATTGTGCTCCCAGTAATAGTAATCGTACTCGTGGTATGGCATGTGAGAAAACTCAACAGTATTGATGGGACTCTACGGGAGATTCTGGAAATATTGAAAAACAATTAATTATTGAATGGGAGTTGTCGTGAAGTCGTATCATTTAATTGTTAGGGTTGGTTATAGACTAAGGATGAAACAACAAATAGGAAAAATTTTCATGATAGGCAGGATATATCACTCCGGGGGAGAAAATATTTATAGACGGTTTTGGGGGCAATACTTTAATATCATTAACCGTTTATAACCCCTAAAAATTAGAGGAGGGATCAGTTTGGAAAAGTTTCTATTTGTCTTAAGTCGTGGGCTTGAGGATCCGACCCGTGCTACTCGGGCATTACAGCTTGCAAAGGTGGCCAAGGAAAAGGGACATGAAGTCAATGTTTTCTTAGTTGATGATGCAGTTGCTTATGCAGTGATGGGCTTAGCGGATAATGTAAAGGCCCCCACTGGAGATTCTGCTAAACCCTATCTTGATTATTTAATTGAGAATAAAGTAGCCTTCTTTATTTGTACCCCTTGTGCTAGAACCAGACTTTATAGTGAAGAAGAGTATATCGAAGGAGCAAAGTTATCGACGGCTGCCCACCTCATTGACTTAGCGACTGAGTCAAAAGTATTCACATTCTAGAGCATAAGCTACAATGGATTTAGCATAATTGACAAAATGCATGAGGTCTGTTCGATGAGGGAACTGAAAGGAACTCGCTTTAACTTATGGTTTAACCGGGTTCTTTTTATGTCCCTTAATGATAAAAGCATATTTTTTTAAGCAAATTTTAACATAAATTTCACCAAATATTCACCAAACAGATAAAGATTAGTAGTACACTTAAAGTTGTCTAGATACATTGATTAACATCGATCAAGAAAGGAGAGAAGTACTCTTCAAGTTGGGTACGATTAAATGAGACATTTTAATTATTTATCCAAAGAGGGCATGGAAGCCACTTTTTTTAAAGCGCCAGAGTCCTTTAATAAAGAAACGCCCCGAGAAATTCTTTCATATGCACTCGGGGCGACGTTATATATGCCCGGAACTAGAGAAACTATCTCCCCCGATATTATTTCTAAGAAAAATATTGGACTCGCCTCCACAGTTTTCTGCTTAGAAGATTCGATTGGGGATTCAGAGGTGCCCACTGCAGAGAAAAATATCATTACTGAAGTGAAAAAATATTTTTTTCGGCCTTGAGTCGTCAAGAGATCGACATTGCTGATCTGCCTTTGATTTTCATTCGGGTTAGGAATCCAGAACAGATCCTCAGGCTTGTCGAAGAAATGGGAGACAGCTCAAAGCTGATTACCGGGTTTATCTTTCCGAAATTTACATCAGAAAGCTATAGATATTTTGAAATTATCAAGAGTCTTAATGATCAAGCGACGGGGCCGTATTACGGATTACCAATCATTGAAAGCTCTGGGGTTATCTATCATGAATCGAGATTAAAAGAACTGATGGGAATTAAACGTTTATTAGATTCCTATCATGACTTAGTCTTAAATGTTCGAATTGGAGCAACTGATTTGTCTGGCTACTATGGTATCCGCAGAGGACCGGACGTGACGATCTATGATATTACTGTGATTCGGGATTGCATCGCTGACATTATTAACGTTTTTGGACGAAGCGAGAGCGATTACGTAGTCTCTGGACCCGTATGGGAGTATTTCTCAAATGGAGGTAGAGTTCTCAAACCTCAGCTTCGTAAGACCCCATTTGAAGAATTCCATGATATCCATGGCAATAATAGAACAAAGATCAGAAGCCAACTTTTAAATAAATATGTGGATGGCTTAATCCGTGAGGTAATTTTGGACAGGGAAAATGGAATTATCGGAAAAACCATTATTCACCCGAGCCATATCATTCCTGTACAATCACTCTATATTGTTGGGCATGAGGAATACCTGGATGCTTTAAGTATCATTGGGAATAACCATGAATCTCAAGGTGTCTTGAGTAGCCACTATACCAATAAAATGAATGAAATCAAACCGCATTATAATTGGGCCCGAAAAATCTTATTACGAGCAAAGAATTATGGAGTATTTCATGAGCAACACAATTTCATTAGTCTCTTCACCGAAGATATTCACGTATAACCTAGAAGGGCAAAAAGTCATCGTCAAGCTAAACCATAATCACTTCGACTTTGAGCTGCCAACCTTGTTTTCCCTGGCAGCTCGGCAGAATAAGAAACGAGGATTTTTATTTGTAAGTAATGTGCTCGGTAAACATGTTCCAGTCAATCCATATATTCCTTTACTTGCTGGTGCTGCTCTTGCTGTTCAGTTACAAAGTAAACTTTATGGACTGGACCATACTGAGACTCAAGCCATTATTCAGGCGTTAAAAGGCCTTGAACAAGCGGAAAAAGTTTATAATACTGTCCAGGAAAGTCCCCACTTTGCCCTTCCTGAAGAAACTCTATTTATTGGTTTTGCTGAAACCGCCACTGGACTGGGGCATGCGGTTTTTAGCCTATTCGAAAATGCCCACTATCTGCATACAACTCGTGAGCAGATAACTCGTATAGACTCCGAGCTGAATTTTAGTGAAGACCATTCCCATGCTGTCCATCATCGCTGTTATCCTTTAAACACCGAGTCACTCCTGACTTCAAAAACGATTGTTTTAGTGGATGATGAGATAACCACCGGAAATACAGCCCTTAATATAATTAGGGAACTCCACGGCAAATTCCCTAAATCAGAGTATGTAGTTCTGTCGCTTTTAGATTGGAGAACACCTGAAGAACGGGCTAATTACCGTGACCTAGAGCGGCAACTCGACACAAAGATCCATTCAATTTCTCTTCTGGAAGGAGAACTAACCATTATCGGGGACCCTATCATTAAAACGGTTAATCCCATTAACCTTACCAAGAAATTAGCTCCTTTAAAGAGAGGGGTCGTTATAGAACGTCAATGGTTTAATGGTTTTGATCTAGTCCAAGTTAGTTCTGAAGATTCATTAGGGAACAAAAACCGATCACCTTATTTGAAATTAACGGGAAGATTTGGCGTATCCAGTCGCGAAAATCGGGAGATTGTTCCCTATGCTAAGAAGATTGCCGAGGAGTTACAAAAAAATAGAACAGGGGAAAAGACACTTTGCTTGGGAACCGGTGAATTCATGTATTTTCCAATGCTTATTTCTGCTAAAATGGGTCGAGGGATACGGTATCATTCCACGACAAGGAGCCCTATCTACCCTCTTGAAAAACCTGACTACGGGATACAGAATGGATTTAGTTTTGATAACCCCGACGATGCTAGTATTACAAATTACGTCTATAATGTGCCTTTAGGGTACTATGATGAAGTTTATCTGTTTCTTGAAAGGGACGTGGCTCAAGAAAAATTAAAGTCGTTGCGAACAACATTTGGTGCCCTAGAAATTCCACGGATAGTTTTAGTGATTTGTGTTTCGTTCAGTCCCGTGGAATTTGGACAAAGGGCTTTTTCAGACTAAGAAAGGTGGACAGGTTGGGTGTTTAATAAAATTTTCCCAGATCCCATCCCAGGTCCATTGCCCATGGGATGTTATAACTCTCAGGATGTCATCTTTCTTTTAAAAAATCTTAATGGCTTGTTGACGGAAACTAATTTAGAAACAAGAGAGAGGATTATCCAATCGGGAGGGCATTATTCGGAAATGCTTCCAATAGAATATGAGCCAACCCAAGAATATCTGGCGCTTTTTCACCACACCCTTCGAGAAAGTGCCAACAAAGTTGCCATGGCAGTCAAGCTTGTAGCTGAACTAATCTTAAAGAAAAACGGTCCTAAACTAGTTTTAGTGTCCTTGGCGCGAGCGGGTACGCCGATAGGAATTTTGATTAAACGCTATCTGCTGGAAATGCATCACTTGAATTTACCCCATTATAGCATTTCCATTATAAGGGGCAAGGGTATCGATGAAAATGCCATACGTTATATCGTGCAAAATCATCCCGACCTAATGATTCAGTTTATTGATGGCTGGACAGGAAAAGGGGCTATTACAGGCGTTTTAAGCCAAGCATGTGCGGAGTTTAAGGCGAAATATAGCTATGAATTAGACGACGACCTTGCTGTTCTTGCTGACCCAGGGTACTGTGTTAAAACCTTTGGAACAAGAGAAGACTTCCTGATTCCTAGTGCCTGTTTAAATTCAGCGGTTTCTGGCTTAGTGAGTCGGACTGTGTTTCGAACAGATCTAATCGGTAAGTTCGATTTTCATGGAGCCCGATATTATGAAGAACTCAGGAAAGAAGAGGTTTCAAATCTCTTTATCGATACGATCTCCGCTGAGTTTAAAAACCTTAAACCATGCCACAGGGAAGTTGAAGATAGACTGGAGAAGGCCGTGGCGACATGGCAAGGCCTGAATAAGTTGAGATTGATTAAGGACCAATTTGGAATTTCGGACATCAACTTTATCAAACCAGGCATTGGAGAAACGACAAGGGTTCTTTTGAGGCGACTTCCAGAACGAGTATTAGTGGACAACCTTAATAACCCGAATTTAAAGCATATTCTGCTTCTGTGTGAGGATAAAGGAGTTCCCATCGAGGAATATCCTGATCTTACCTATTCATGTTGCGGTATTGTGCGTCAACTATAATGGAGGATTCAATGCTATTTGCAAGCGACTTAGACCAAACCTTAATTTATTCCCATCGAACGCCGATGAGCCAAGCAATTTTAAAGCAAATTCGACCCGTAGAATGGTTGGAGGATCGATATATTTCCTATATGACGCAAAACGCCCTGAATAAATTAAGGGAAATTTCCTCGAAGGTGTTTTTTGTGCCAGTAACCACTCGGACAAAAGTACAATATCTACGAATTAATTTACATCAATACGGCATTTTACCTCAATATGCAGTTACCAGTAATGGCGGGACTATTTATTATAGAGGACTTGAAGATCTGGACTGGACGGACCATATCCGAGCCGGAAGAGACCTTTGTTTAGCAGCAGATGATCTTGTTAATGAGTTTGAGAAATTGGCAGATCCTTCATGGGTGCTCGAGGGTTCAGGTAAAATGGCCGATGATTTATTTTATTACTGTTTAATTAATCGTGAGAAAATTCCTCTCGCCGAACTAGCGGCTTTCAAACTATGGGTCAATGAGAATAACTGGGAGCTATCTGTTCAGGGTAGAAAGCTTTACCTAGTCCCCAGGAATGTCAATAAAAAGGCGGCAATCCAATATATTCGCGAAAGAGAAGGCTTGGAGCAAGTCATTGCGGCTGGGGATTCATTATTAGATTTAGAAATGCTCCAGGCTGCAGATTCTGCCATTGTACCAGCCCATGGGGAACTATTTTCTCTTTTTTCGCAGGGGATAGGTATGGAGACACTAAAATTTACCCTAAAAACCGGAATAGAAGCAGCCGAGGAAATCCTAGAGTATGTCGGTACGGCGCTTTCTAAGCAAGTAGTTGTATAAAATGACAGTTTTTCGTGCAATATATATGGTAAACATTGGTATAAGGTAAACCTAGTTTGATAAGTGTTTTTTCCTAAGTTATGAGGGCTTAAGATGTGAAAAATATGTGAATTTTAAGGAATAACTATTTTCTTGAAGCTAGCATGTGATAATATACAAGTATCCAATATTTACACATTGATGAATAGATTAAAAGGAAACCGTAAATTAGTGAAGAATAGTAGATATTACTACCTAGTTGTTGTAGTCAAAAAAGGGGGATTTATCAATGGCAACGATAAACTTGCAAAAAGGACAAAAGATTGATTTAACAAAAGGAAATCCCGGCCTATCTAAAATTTTGGTGGGTTTAGGGTGGGATGAGGTATCAAAACCAAAAGCGGGTGGACTGCTAGGTGGCTTGTTTGGTGGTGGAGGCGCTGCTGCTCCAATTGACTGTGATGCTTCAGCCATCCTGTTAGATGCTCAGGATAAGCTCACTTCAAAAGATCGTTTAGTTTACTTCGGCAATCTGCAAAGCGGTGACAAGAGTGTCAAACACAGCGGAGATAACCTAACTGGTGCTGGAGATGGGGACGATGAACAAATTCAAGTGGATTTAAGCAGTGTACCGAGTAGTGTTCAAAAGATCGTTTTCGTGGTTAATATCTATGATTGTGTGAAACGGAAACAGGACTTTGGCCTGATCGCTAACGCCTTTATTCGGGTTGTCAATCCAGTCAATGGACAAGAATTTTGTCGGTACAATTTGTCGGAGAATTATGCTGGTAAAACGAGTTTAGTGGTTGCAGAGGTCTATCGTTACAATAATGAGTGGAAATTTGCGGCGCTGGGTCAAGGCACAAATGATGCATCGTTAAGTGAACTCGTTCGTCGATACCAATAATTTTATATAGGGGGATATGAAAAATGGCAATTAGTTTACAAAAGGGTCAAAAGGTGGATCTCACCAAATCAAATCCGGGTCTTACTAAAATTATTATTGGTCTAGGTTGGGACGTCAACAAGTATGATGGCGGTAAGGATTTTGATTTAGATTCTTCAGTATTTATGTTAAATCCTGAAGGAAAAGTAGCTGATGATAAGAACTTTATCTTTTTTAACAACCCATCCAGCCCGGATGGCTCGGTGAAGCATACTGGCGATAATCGTTCTGGAGCAGGAGAGGGTGATGACGAGCAAATCAAAATCGACCTAGCCCTTGTTGCTAGTGGCGTTGCCAAGATAAGCTTTGGGATTACGATCCATGAGGCCAAAGAACGCAATCAAAACTTTGGACAAGTCTCCAACGCTTATGTACGTGTTTTAAATGAAGCTTCAGGGGAAGAATTAATTCGTTATGACCTCGGTGAAGACTTCTCGGTCGAAACTGCTGTTGTAGTTGGCGAACTATATCGTAATAATGCTGAATGGAAGTTTAATGCGATCGGTAGTGGTTATCAAAATGGCCTTGCCGGGCTATGCCGAGATTTCGGATTAGACGTATAGGTCAGAGATATATAGTTATTACACCAAAATAAGAATGAATGAGGTGTTTCTATGGCGGCGGTCATTAGTCTCCAAAAAGGACAAAAGATTGACCTTACAAAGGGAAACCCTGGCTTAACAAAGATCATCGTGGGGTTAGGCTGGGATACCAATAAGTATTCAGGTGGCTCAGATTTTGACCTAGATGCTTCGGTATTCTTACTTGATAAGAATGCTAAAGCCGGGGGCATTGAAGATTTCATCTATTACAATAATCTTGTTGGCGGAAATGGGTCTGTCACCCATACCGGTGATAACCTCACAGGTGCAGGGGATGGTGATGATGAACAAATTAAAGTTGATCTTGCTGCAGTTCCTGCTCATGTTGAAAAAATTGCTTTTACCGTTACCATTCATGAAGCGATTGCCAGAGGACAGAACTTTGGTCAAGTATCTAATGCCTTTGTTCGCGTCGTCAATGAAGCTAATGGACAAGAGGTTATGCGCTATGATTTAGGCGAAGATTTTTCTGTAGAAACGGCGCTTGTGGTGTGCGAACTTTATCGTCATCAAGGGGAATGGAAGTTTAATGCAATCGGTAGTGGTTTCTCAGGTGGGTTATATGCTCTCTGTTCTAACTATGGTTTACAAGTAGGTTGAAAATACGTTGGCTCAAACGAGGCGCTCACGATTGGGCGCCTTTTTATTATAGTACAAATCATGGTCTGCTCATTAGTGTCAACAAGTGACTGCAGAAAAAGAGCGTGTTAGTGGAAGTTAGCAATCGGATAAATTCTCACAATGGAAGATATTTGTAGAAATAAGCTGGAAATTACAAATTATACGTACAAACTGTATTTTTGGGGGTTGCATTACAGAGCGTAATTGGTTATGATTTTATGGATACTATTTTATTTTAGATAATTAAAAATATCACAATCCGGGATCAGGGGGAAAGCATCAATGGTTAATAAGGAGAGCCAAACCGTTCGTCAATTCTTAATGGGCTTAAGTATTGCATTGGCTGGAGCGGGACTCATCTTGAGTACAATCTTGATTTCTCGAGGTGGGGAATGGGTTAAAACAGGATTGCGATTTATTACAGAAGCGGGAGCTGGTCTTTCACTTACCTGGAAATTGGACGGATTAACGGTGTTCTTCCTTATTGTTTTACTTTTGGGGCAAGGCCTATCATCCCTCTATGCACTAGGCTACCTCAAGGAATATCAAGAAAAAAACAAGTCGCTTTGGCCTTTTTTAGTTAATTGGTTTTTATTTCTGGGCAGTATGTTTGGCGTATTGCTAGCGGATGATGGCTTTACTTTTTTATTGACGTGGGAAATGATGTCCCTGTTCTCATTTTTCTTAGTTCTCTATGAACATGAAGACCCAGCAAATCGTAAGTCTGCTTATATATACTTCGTAATGACTCATGTGGCTACGGTATTATTGACTACGGTAACCTTGTATTTATATGCTTTGACTGGAAGTTTCTCGTTTGAAATATGGGCGGGCGCGGTCCCCTCACTTTCTACAGTCCAGTTAAATTTTATATTTTTAGCGTTCTTTATTGGCTTCGGAACTAAAGCTGGTTTTGTCCCATTTCATATTTGGTTGCCTTATGCTCATTCCGCAGCACCAAGTCCAGTATCCGCACTGATGTCTGGAGTCATGGTGAAAGTTGCGCTCTATCTCTTTATTAGATTGGTCTGGTTGACGATGGGGCCGGGCCCAGTTTGGTGGGGTTGGTTATTTTTGATTATTGGAGCACTATCTGCGTTGGTCGGGATATTATCTGCTTCTGTGCAGTCGGATCTGAAAAAGCTACTTGCTTTTTCCACGATAGAAAATGTCGGAATTCTTAGCATGGCCTTAGGCAGTGCTTTTCTGGCGAGAACCTGGAATAATGTTTGGGCGATGGATTTAGCGTTCGTGGCTTTCTTCTGGCATACTATTCAACATATGCTTTTTAAATCGTTACTTTTTATGGGAGCTGGAAATATCATACAGGCAACCCATACACGCAATCTTGAACGATTGGGTGGATTGCTCAAACGTATGCCGAAGACCGGCCTTGGAGCACTTATCGGAATCATCGGCATAACAGCATTACCCCCGCTAGGTGGATTCTGGGGGGAATTAACGCTTTTTCAATCCCTCTTGATGAATACATCCCACCTCGCCAACGGCTGGAGCAAAGTCTTTTTGCCTTTGTCGATTGGTATTCTAGCTCTGGTAGGAGGCTTATCGATGGCCACGTTCGTAAAGTGGTTTGGAATTGCTTTCCTCGGACAAGCCCGCTCTCCAGTGGCAGAAAAGGCTGAAGAAGCACACCCTATTCAATATATTACACCCTTAATAATTGGCGGAATAGCAATTCTAAGTGTACTTTTGCCCACAGCAACGTTAGCCTTAATTGACTTGCCTCTTTCCGTTTTAAGACCTGGCAATTCGGCAATGATGCTGTCAGCTCTTGGGACACCGCTTAACTTGTCCTCTATCTATTTAATTCTACTGATTCTTCTCACGGCTATCGTTTTTCTTCTCACCAAACGGAGTTTTCATAGAGTCACGGCAACTTGGAATTGTGGGCAACCTTTAACGTCAAGTATGCAATATACTGCCGGTGGATTAACAAATCCGATTCGAGTCCTCTTTACTAAAGTGTTGGGGTCACGCCGGAATGTAAAAGGGGACTTTGCTGAAACGCGTTACAGTTTGCGATCTCTCACATACGAAGGGAAAATCAAAGAGGTCTTTGAGGATATATTCTATCGACCTACGATACGCGGGTTGCTTTGGATGTCGTCTCAAATCCGCAAACTACAAGCAGGGAGCATCCATTTATATTTAGGCTACCTATTAGTGACAGTCGTCGTCGTTTTGATTTTAGGACGTTAGGAGAGAAGAAATGGACGAATTATTCATGATCCTAACCCGACTTTTGATGGGAATAGGACATTTGGCGGTCATCTTAGTTGCCGCTCCGCTTCTTCAAGGTTTCATTAAAAAGAGCAAAGCGTTTTGGCAGATGCGGCAAGGTCCACCAATCCTTCAACCATACCGAGATTTAAGAAAATTAATGAATAAGGAGGAAATGATCTCGGAACATGCTTCTTGGATCTTTCTGTTAACCCCGTGCGTCGTTCTAGCTAGCACCTTAATGGCTGGACTCGTAATTCCGGGTGCTTGGGGCTGGGCACCAGTAAATGTATGGGGAGACCTCTTTATATTTGGGGCAAGCCTCGGCTTAGCGCGATTGTTTTTGACCCTTTCGGGTTTGGAAGGGGCAGGAACGTTTGGGGGGATGGGCACAAGTAGAGAACTCTTCATGGGATTATTAACGGAACCGGCTTTGCTTCTAGGGTTAATCGTCTTAGCCTTTATGACGGAGACCACCTCCCTGCAAGGTATTATAACGGGTTTGCAAGGTGTATCCCCTTTGTTTATACCTCGAATATTGGTCTTATCAGCTTTGGCCATGGTTAGCATTGCGGAGATGGGACGGATACCCATGGATAATCCGGATACACATTTAGAATTAACGATGATTCATGAAGGGATGCTGTTGGAGTATTCGGGGCCTTCGCTGGCTCTGCTAAATTTTGCCGAACAGGTAAAACAATTCTTACTGCTTCTTTTATTGGCGCAAATTATTTGGCCGAGTGGATTGATCTCGGTTAGCGATGGTCTTTTTGGGACACTTTGGGCTTTGGGTTTTGTCGGAATAAAAGTTGCTGCTTTGGGATTCTTCTTCGCCACTGTGGAAAGTCTTTTCGTTAAAAGGCGACTTTTCCGAGCACCTCATTATTTGGCAACAGGCACTGCTTCTGCCATTTTGGCCTTAGTAACACTTTGGATTATAAGGGGGCAGATTTAAGTGATGATAGGCATTTCTGAGAACGCTCTTAATTTAGTCCTGATTGTCCTCTTAACCAGCGGTCTTGTTATGGTCTATTGTGCCCGAGTAAAAAAATGCCTTGAGTTGGTGGACCTTACAAACTGTTTTTGTCTCACTTCTTCTCATAGCAGAGGGTTTTCATAATAATGCGTTAGAGGTTATCATTTTCGGTGTCTTGTTGTTAATAGCTAAGGCTGGAATTATCCCGATACTTTTACGACGCGTTTTGAAAGAGTCTAATACAGAGTGGGTAGGTGAGATATACTTAAAGCGCGCCATGTCCTTAATCTTTGCCGGAGGCTTATCGCTAATGGCCTATGAGGTGACACAACCTTTAATGGCACTTCACTCCGGCTATCGTAATGGGTTGGCGGTTGCTATAGCTCTAATTTTTTATGGTCTTTTGCTGATGATGACTCGTAAAGTCGCTATTGTACAAGTTTTAGGAATCTTGCTCATAGACAATGGTATATTCTTAGCGGGATTTTTTCTAACCCAAGGGATGCCTTTGTTAGTGGAATTGGGTGCGGCGTTTGATATTCTCGTGGGGATTGTTATTATTGGAATCTTGTCTAAACAAATGCTAGAAAATTATGATTCTCTAAATGTTGATCACATGAGGTCATTGAAAGGATAGTATGCGATGTTTATTGGAGTGGCAGTAATCGCGGCAGTAGGAATGCTATTTTCGGCAAAGGAAACCTACTTAAGACTATTGAACAGCGTAGCTCTTGTGTTATTAACGTTAAGCGGAGGATGGACCATAAGACAAACGTTAAGCCAAGGGTCCTACTCGTTTGGGTCAGGCCTATTATATTGGGACGCACTGAGTGCCTTGCTGCTAAGCGTCATTATTATTATTGCTGTTTATGTTATACTGTTTTCGTTTGGATATATGGAAGAAGAAGTCCGTGAGAAGAAATTACCAAGAACGAGACTAAAATGGTACTATTTCTGGATATGGACCTTTATGGCAACGATGCTTCTGGTCGTAAGCACACCGAATATGGGCATCATATGGGTAGGTATTGAAGGGACAACCCTGGCCACAACACTCTTGGTTGGTTTCTATCGAAACAAGCAAGCGATTGAAGCTGCTTGGAAATATGTGATTTTATGCGTGGTCGGTATCAGTTTTGCCTTATTGGGCACAATGTTGCTTTTTGCGTCTGTCGCACCCCTCTTGGGTCAAACTTTAAGTGCCTTGGATTGGCGAATGCTCCCTAAAGTAGCGAGTCAGTTAGACCCGACTTTCTTTCGTCTGGGTGTTTTGTTTGCAGTCGTTGGCTATGGGGCTAAGGTTGGTTTTGCTCCCATGCATGCTTGGCTTCCTGATGCGCATAGTCAGGCTCCCTCACCAGTCAGTGCCTTGTTATCTGCAGTTTTACTCAACTGTGCTCTTTATGCTATTTTGCGTTGGTACAGTTTAGCTCGTCTAACTACTTTAGGCCCGGATTTCGTAGGGACGATCCTAATGAGTTTCGGATTTTTATCCTTGGCACTTATGACAGGGTTTATCTTGCTACAAAAAGATATTAAACGCTTATTAGCCTATTCAAGTGTTGAACATATGGGGATTTTAGCGATAGGTTTTGGGTTAGGAACTAAGGAAGCTGTTTGGGGTGCATCGTTACATCTCTTGCTTCATGGCCTAACCAAGGCCAATCTGTTCGTCATTGTTGGACGGCTCGTCCAAAAGACTGGCACAAGGCAAATTTCTCGGATACGTGGAATCTTTAAAGTTTTGCCGTATACAGGAATAATTATGGTACTTGGATTATTGAGTATTACTGGAACCCCGCCGTTTGGAACATTTCGCTCGGAAGTCAGCATCTTATCCGGTCTCTTTAAAACAGATCACCCGCTCCTGGGCTTTTTGACCATTCTATTTCTAACCGTGATTTTTGCGGGTTTTCTCTATCATTTCCTCCAAATGCTTTATGGGAAGCCAAGTAGTAGGCACCAGCCTAGAGAGAGTGCAAGTACACTTGCTCTGGCAATCCCTCTTCTGGTCGTCCTTTTCTTAGGTTTATTCATTCCCCAAAGCCTGGATCAGGCACTAAATCAGGTCGTCAAAGTGATATTGGGAGGAGTTTAGGATGCTAGGCTTGCGGGAATATTTACAGAACTTTCATAGTTGTCCGAGCGTAGAAATTGTAGAATGGAAAAAACAGGAGGGTACGGTCGACGTCTCTGCCCGTGATCTTCCGGAAATATTAAGCTATTGTTTGGCGATGAGGCCGCGTCCAATTTGGTTAACCCATGTTGTCAATGATGAGCGGCAGTTGGAGCGAGGATTTTGTCTTTACTTGGTTCTCCATTTTCCTGGCCTGGACTTTTCTCTGACATTAGTCGCCAAAGGAATTAACAATGAGTTTCCAACGCTCTCCTCAATCTTCCCGGCCCTAAACTGGTCAGAACGAGAAGCCCAAGATCTCTTCGGGCTACAGGCAGTCGGACATCCTGACACGCGCTCTTTGGTCTTACATCCGGGTTGGCCGCAAGGATTCTATCCCTTGCGTAAGGATTACAAAAGAGGGGATGAAGGCAAGCAGTTTAAACGGGCTCCGCTAGTTTTTCCAGAAATGCATGGAGACGGAATTTTTCAGGTTCCTGTGGGACCAATTCATGCTGGAATCATCGAACCAGGTCATTTCCGTTTTTACGTTATAGGGGAACCCGTTCTGCATTTAGAAGCCCAGCTTTTTTATACACATAAAGGGATAGAGAAGCTCGTTGAAGGAAGAAGTATCGATGAAGGCTTACACATCATTGAGCGAGTTTGTGGAGTATGTACCCTAAGCCATGGGCTCGCTTATTGTGAAGCTGTTGAAAAACTTGCTAAAGTGGAAGTTCCCCGATCGGTTTTATTATGGAGGACAATCCTCGCTGAATTAGAACGAGTTTACAATCATATTGGAGACATCGGTAATATGTGCGCGGGAGTCGGCTTTGCAGTAGGTAACGCCAATGGTTCACAAAGCAAGGAAAAGCTTCAACGCCTAAATCTAGAATTCTTTGGTCACCGATTTTTACGGGGAATGGTTGTTCCAGGGGGAGTAAAGTCCATCTCAAGCTCGAAAGATTGTCAAACCCTTCTGAATCGACTACTTGAAATAGCCCTGGATTTTGAAGAGTGGCTACCGCTGCTTCTCCATCATGACGGTTTTAGACAAAGAGCCGTTACGACGGGGGTGTTAAAGCCGGAAGACGCTGTGGAAATGGGTGTTACGGGACCCGCAGCGCGCGCTTCTGGAATTGCTAATGACTGGCGTGAGCTCCATGCCTACCTGCTTTATCCAGAACTAAACGTTCAATCGATGGTTGAAGAGGATGGGGATGTTTGGTCTAGGTTAATGGTAAGGGTTAAGGAAACTAGAGAGAGTTTTCGATTCCTAGAAACTTTATTGAATGAAGGTATGGAAAAGTCAGAGGGCACGAATGAAGCTTTAATTCCGTTTTCTTCTCATAAGCTTAGTCCTTGGCAGCCTGCTTGGGGATGTGTAGAGTCCCCTCGAGGAACTGATGTTGTGTGGCTGATGGTGGATGAAGAGGCTAAAATCTATCGTTGTCGGATTCGATCTGCCAGTTATGCTAACTGGCCTGCAGTACCGCTAACGGTACCCGGAAATATCGTTCCTGATTTTCCATTAATCAATAAAAGTTTCGAATTGTGTTATAGTTGTTGCGACCGCTAGTCGAAAAGGGGAGATTACATTGTGGAATTTGCTGCTCCGAAAACTAAAAATGGGAAATCTCACTGAGAAGGGCGGAAATTCGCTAACACAGCAGAAATCGTCCAAATTGCCATCAAGTTTTAGACAATCCCTGCAAGCTCGGCACTTAGATTGTGGATCTTGTAATGGGTGCGATTGGGAACTGACGGCACTTGGTAATTCTTTTTATGATCATCAGCATTTAGGAATTGACTTTGTGGCTTCCCCCCGACATGCAGATGTCTTAATGTGCACAGGACCGGGCTCCACTCAGTTGTTGATGGCTGCTCATGAAACCTATGAAGCGATGGCTAAGCCAAAATGGGTCGTTGCAGTTGGTGACTGTGCTGTCGATGGTGGAGTATTTAAGGGCGCTTATGCTAGTGAAAATGGGATAGGCAATGTTTTACCGGTGGATGTAAAGATTCCAGGCTGTCCTCCAAAACCTGAGGATATTATCAATGCTTTGTTGGAGTTTATGGGGAAGAGATAAGTTGCGAGCGTGAAAAAGGGACGGTTCTTTACACATTTTAAAGTGTGTAAAGGACCGTCCTCTTTTTATGCCCTTTTCACCTTTACCCACCAATAATGGTAAACTCGGCCATAAATGTTAATAACATGAGATATGAGCTGGTTATATCCCTAAATTCGGCGGTAGGCAATGATTGTGGTCAAAACAAGGCCATTTTTGCTGATTGATATTATTGGAATTATTGATTATGATAGAACTGTCGTGATTATTGTCAGATAAATATAATAAATTCATAAAATTAGGCAGGAGGGTAAAAATGCCAGTATTTGATGAATTATTATTGATTGTTATGTTAACTTCACTGTTGCTAGGAGCCCTCCTATCATATGTCCTACATAAAAAACCACGCTTAAGCATTTTTGTGGGATTTACGTTTGCCAACCTAGCTTGCCTAGCAGGATTAGTTCTAGGTCCAGCAATCTTGTTGTCTAAGCACTCGTTAGATGTCATCTTGCCTTGGTCTGTTTTTGGGACTAGTCTTCAATTTAGTCTTAATCCTTTAGCTGCTTTTTTTATTACAGTGATCTCAGTCCTCAGTCTTTCAGTGTCTGTCTTTTCATATGGTTATGCCAGTGCCTATATTGGCAAACAAAATGTCGGAGTTTTAGGGTTATTTTATAACCTTTTTATCTTTTCAATGTTGGCCCTAATATCTAGCAGTAACACGTTCATGTTCCTATTCTTTTGGGAAGTAATGTCGTTGGTATCCTATTTTTTGGTGGTGTTTGAACATCAGGATTATGAAGTTCGCAGGGCTGGTTTTATTTATATTGTGATGACACATATTGGTACAGCTTTTATCGCGATTGCTTTTTTTCTCTTATATAAAGAAACTGGCAGTTATGATTTTGCTCAATATTCTTCAATAGCTCATAATCTTTCGCCAACGCTTAAATCGGTTATCTTTATACTAGTTACACTCGGATTTGGGACTAAGGCAGGCATAGTTCCTCTGCATATTTGGTTACCAAAAGCTCATCCAGCTGCGCCAAGCAATGTTTCGGCCTTAATGTCCGGAGTTATGTTAAAAACTGCGATTTATGGGTTTATTAGAATTGCCATGGACGTTCTAGGGGTCGGGTCAGTTTGGTGGGGGGTATTAATCCTGATCATTGGGGCTGTCTCGGCTGTATTAGGGGTTATGTATGCTTTAATGGAACATGATATTAAACGGCTGTTAGCCTATCATAGTGTGGAGAATATAGGAATTATCTTATTGGGTATCGGCGCTGCTCTCGTTTTTAAAAGTTATGGCTACAATAATTTGGCTTTAATTGGTTTGACGGCGGGCTTATTTCATGTCCTTAATCATGCTGTTTTTAAAGGCTTACTCTTTTTAGGAGCTGGGGCAGTTCATTATGCAACACATACTAGAAACATCGAAGAAATGGGTGGGCTTTTAAAACGAATGCCTTGGACGGGGTTCTTTTTTTTGATTGGTTCGCTGGCAATCTCGGGCATCCCTCCTTTCAATGGTTTTGCCAGCGAGTGGTTGACGTTTCAAGCTTTATTGGCGTTGGGTTCAGCGAAACTTGGAGCAACTATGAATATTATAGGACCAGCTTTAGGAGCAGCTTTGGCCTTGACAGGTGCACTGGCCGCTGCCTGTTTTGTTAAAGCCTTCGGGATTATGTTTCTTGCCATACCTCGCAGTGTCAACGCAGAAAAGGCTAAAGAAGTACCTCGTACCATGCTGGTGGGGATGGGCCTTTTAGCTTTGTTATGCTTGATCTTTGGGGTTATGCCTTTTATCGTCATTAACCTGTTAAGCCCTGTTACTTATAGCCTTATAGGTATTGAAACAATCCCGCTGCTGGGGGGGTATAGCTGGCTGAATGTTCCCCCGATTGTGGGGCAGGGTGTCGCAGTGATAAAACCCAATTCTATATCCCCTCCCATGGTCCTAGCTGCTTTGGTATTGAGTGTCCTGCTGATTTCTTTATTTATTAAAAAGTTTGCTAAGTTTAGTATGGTTCGAATCGATGAAACTTGGAATTGTGGGACAGATCTCACCTCTGAGATGGAGTATTCTGCTACCTCCTTTTCTAACCCTATTCGAATCATGTTTCGCGCGATATTTCAGCCAACGAGAGAAACCAAGAAAGAGTTTGTTCTTAAACCGTATTTTACAAGTCGCATCAAATCTCAAGGGGCCATTAAACCTTTCTTTGAAGATCACCTCTATAGACCACTGCTCAAATTTTTCCTTAAATTTGCAGATAAAGTCACTGCTTTACAATCCGGAAGTATTCATCTTTATCTGGGGTATATTTTTGCGACTTTGGTTGCTTTGCTTATTTTTGCAAGATAGGGGGGGGTTACGTGCTTCGGGAAGCAGCTATCAGTGCCTATCAAATTGTTTTGATTTTATTATTAGCGCCCTTACTCACAGGAATAATCAAAAAGATGAAGGCTCTTTTTCAAACCCGTAAGGGGCCTAATATTTTTCAACCGTATTTTGATCTTTATAAGTATCTGCAAAAAGAGTCCGTGGTATCTGAGCATACTTCTTGGATTTTCCGAGTAACTCCACTTATTTACCTTTCTTCAATGTTAGTGGTCGCCGCTATAGTACCTGTCGTTGTAACAGATAGTTTATTAGCCTTCACCGGGGATCTTATTCTTGTTGTTTACCTTTTTGCTTTGGCTCGGTTTTTCTTGGCTCTGGCAGGTGTAGATGCCGGAAGTGCTTTTGGCGGAATGGGCAGTAGTAGGGAGATGGCTGTATCAGCGATCGCTGAGCCAGCTTTTATGTTACCGCTCTTTACTATGGCGGTCGCTGCAGGAACATCAAACCTTACCGGAATAGTACAAAGTGTCGTCAATGGGGGAGAGGGTGTCTTAACGGTCGCTCATCTAATGTCTTTTGTGGCCTTATTTGTAGTTGCTGTTGCAGAAACTGGACGAATACCAGTCGATAATCCAGATACTCATTTGGAGTTAACGATGATTCATGAAGGAATGCTGTTGGAATATTCAGGAAGGAATTTAGCATTGCTGTCCTTCAGTGTGTCGATCAAACAGTTCTTGATCTTTACATTGCTGGTCAATATCTTTTTCCCATGGGGAATAGCCCTCGCCTCGGCGGGTATCGGTGCGTTGATGACAGGCACGTTAGTGTTTATTTTAAAATTAATCGTCATCGCAATGGTGATGGCGGTTGTTGAAACTTCCTTCGCAAAAGCTAGATTATTTAAGGTACCTGATTTGCTTTTAGCATCGTTATTAATCGGCTTATTAGGACTCGTTTCGAAGTTTGTGTTCAGGGGGTAATTTAAGATGGGGATGCAAAATTATCAGGGTTTTGTGAATTTTTTAATAACCTTACTTTTGGTTACAACATTTTTGATCATTTTAGCGCGCCGTCTTAATTCAGTCATTATGGCTGTCATTATTCAAGGCCTCCTACTTGTTGCCTTAAGTGCTACATTGGGTTGGACGACTGGGATTCATGAAATGTATATCGCTGCCGTATTAACGTTGGTGGTGAAAGTTCTGATAATTCCTGTTGTGCTCATCAAGGCTGTTAACATAGTTGCGATTAAGAGGGAGGTTGAATCCTTTCTGAATATGAAAATGACGTTGCTGTTTGCTGTTTGTTTGGTTTTCATTTCATATTTAGCGACTGGGCAAGTGATTGGGAAAGGGTCTGGCCTCCTTCACGGGGCTTTGCCGGTGGCAGTTTCGTTAATGCTGATTGGTTTATTTCTAATGATTAATCTGAGATTCCCTATTATGCAAATTGTAGGATTGTTTGTTATGGAGAATGGCATCTTTTTAGCGGGGATCGGTACTACGATTGGCATGCCTTTAGTGATTGAATTAGGAATATTTATGGATATTATGGTAGGGGTTTTAATCATGGGTGTGTTAGTGTTTCGAATTAATCAGAGCTTTGACATCATTGATCGAAAAAATTTAAGGAATTTACGGGGTTGATTTTATGCCATTGATTTTACTTGCTCTACCCTTAGCTATGGCCTTGCTATGTTTGATGGTTACTGATCGAAGACTATTAGGGGCTATAAGTATTGTGGGCTTGGCAACGATCGTCTTAACGACAGTACTCATAGCCCGACAAGTATTTACGGGTTCTAATGTGGTTTGGGGTCAGTTTATCTTCATTGATGCGTTAAGTTCGCTGATTCTTTGTCTGGTGGGCATCATTGGGTTTATGGTTGCTTTATATTCTATAGGCTATCTCGACCATGATATTCAAGAAGGCCAGTTGTCGGAAAGGCGTTTGAAATATTTTTATTTTTCGTTGTATATCTTTGTTTTTACCATGTTTCTCGTGCTAGTCTCTGCGAACTTGGGGATCATGTGGGTAGCTGTAGAGGGAACGACACTTGCCACCGCTTTACTGGTTGGTTTTTACAACAAACGAAATTCCTTAGAGGCCGCTTGGAAATATATTATCATTTGTACGGTGGGAATTATCTTTGCTTTGTTTGGAACTATCCTTTTGCATTATGCGGCAGTTTCAGTGACTGGGGAAAGCGGTTCTTTAGATTGGCAGACCCTGAGACGGGTTGCTCGACAGCTTGATCCAAAGTTACTTAAACTGGCTTTCATTTTTGTTTTAGTAGGTTATGGGACGAAGGCGGGTTTAGCTCCGATGCATACATGGTTGCCGGATGCACATAGCCAAGCTCCTTCTCCGATTAGTGCCATGCTTTCAGGTGTTCTATTAAATTGTGCCTTTTATGGGATTATCCGTTTTCACTTGATTATTACCGAAGCCCTAGGGCCGCAGTTCTCGTCAAATTTAATCTTATTTTTCGGAGTCTTGTCAATTGCAGTTGCGTTACCCTTTATTCTTGTTCAACACGATATAAAAAGATTGCTCGCATACTCCAGTGTTGAGCACATGGGGATTATTGCCGCAGCAGTGGGCTTAGGCAGTAAATTAGCCCTGTATGGTGCATTTCTACATATGATCAATCATGCCTTAACGAAATCTTCCCTCTTTTTTATTGTCGGTAATGTTTGTCAACATTATCGGACTAAACGAATTATTAGAATTAAAGGCTTAGTTAAAACTATGCCCATAACGGGTCCGGCTTTGGTAATTGGAGGCTTAGCGATCGCTGGATCCCCTCCCTTTAGTATCTTTATGAGCGAATTTATCATTATTAGTTCAGGCTTCGCCCAAGGGCGGAATGTGGTTTCGAGTTTGATCCTTATCTTAATTACGTTAATATTTACGGGAGTAATTTATGCTACAAGTAATATGGCTTTGGGGACCCCGCCGAGCCGAGTTAAGGTGGGCGAGCAAGGGAATTTTGCTGTAGCCTTTGTCTTGATACCACTGTTGCCTGTCGCAATTTTAGGGGTATATATCCCAGCGTTTATTCAAACTATTCTCCAACAAGTAACTGCTGTATTTATAGGAGGAAACCAGTGATGATAAGGCAAGGTAGGTTAATAACACTTATTTCTAATTTGTTTGAGGAAAGGGTCATCATCACTAAGGCCTATGAAGATGAACTTCATCTCGAAATTAGTAAGGATGAAACTCTTATTGTGGCTGTAACATTGCGTGATTGGGGTTTCCCTTTAATCCAACTTACGGCTACGGATGAGCGTGGTATCAACGGGCAGTTTCGCTTGTTTTATACATTTGCGAATGACGAGGAAAAGTTTTTGATTGTAGTGAGTGTCTGCGTAGCAGAAGGTGAACAGTCATTTCCTTCGATCATGAATGAAGTCCCAGCGGCACATTGGTATGAACGCGAGGTAAGGGATCTATTCGGCTTGGATCCTATCGGGCACCTCGACAAAAGGAGTTTGGCAGTCCATGAGGATTGGCCGGAAGGGTTGTATCCGTTAAGGAAGGATTTTCGCTTAGATTCTGAGGTTCCAAGGACAAGTGGTCAGTTTCTGTACGATAGGGTTGAGGGTGAAGGGGTTATACAAGTTCCTGTCGGACCCATACATGCGGGAATTATCGAACCAGGGCATTTTCGATTTAGTGTAGTGGGTGATACAGTCTTAAATTTGGAGGCTAGGTTCTTCTATACTAATAGGGGAATAGAGAAGCTAGCTGAAGGAAAAACTCCCTTAGCAACCTTACCGATCGTTGAACGAATCTGTGGGGCTTGTTCATTTTCTCATACCACAGCCTATTGTCAGGCCATAGAGAAACTTTCTGGAACTGAGGTTTCCACTAGGGTCAAGGATATCAGAACCGTTGTTTTGGAACTTGAACGATTATATAACCACGTCGGGGATGTCGGAAACATCTGTGCTGGTATTGGTTTCGCGTTCGGCACAATGCAGGGAGCACGACTGCGTGAAGAGTTAATGCAGCTTAACGAAAAAGTTTTTGGAAGTCGGTTTTTGAGGGGGATTAATACCCCTGGTGGGGTAAGAAGGGACATCTCGATTTCAAACATCAACCTTATTTTAGTAACTTTAGAAAAGTTAGAACAAGAATTTAAAGAAATGGTAGAAATAATGTTGGATACAAATTCCTATATGGATAGAGTTCAGACTACCGGTATACTGTGGAATCGGACTGCCAGGGATTTGCACGCAGTCGGACCTGTAGCAAGGGCTGCGGGCATCGATCGGGATTTGCGGCGGGATCACCCCTATGCATCTTATGACCGTGTTTCCTTCAAGGTGCCAGTTTATGAGCAAGGGGACGTTTTAGCGAGGGTTAAACTACGTATTGATGAAACTTATGAATCCATTAACATCATTAGACAAATCTTGGTCTCGATGCCCATGGGAGAATTAACTCAACAATTGGGGACGGAAATGATTCCCTACAATTATGCTGTGGGAATGACGGAGTCAGCTCGAGGAGAAAATGTACATTTTATCATGATCGGTAAGGATCAAACAATTTATCGCTATATGGTGCGTTCAGCCTCTTATGTGAATTGGCCGATCATGCCTTTGATTGTGTCGGAAGATATTATTCCCGATTTTCCTTTAATTAACAAGAGTTTTGAGCTCTGTTATTCTTGCCTTGATAGATAGGGATTTTCAACTTTAAGTTCACTTAAGTTTTTCAAAGGAGGACAATGATGCTGAGGATTTTTAGTAAGAGCTTAAAGACAGGTATCGTTACGACGGACTATCCTAAAAATCCGACTGTTCCGGCGTCAGGTTTTCAAGGGCTACCGGAGTGGCAGGAACAAAGCTGTGATCTATGTGGTCAGTGTGCGCACGTATGTCCAACCAGGGCTATTAAATTGCAGAAAAGCAAGAGTGAATCTTTTTGGACAGTGGACCCTAAGAGATGCATTTTTTGTGGTTATTGTGTTGATGTCTGTAAGCAGCATGCCTTGATTCAAGGTGTGAAATATGAATTAGCTGAGCTAACTGAAAGCGTTGTTCGAGCTCCTCATGTTACGGCCTTTAAACATTCAGTTCACATACGCCACCTCGATTCAGGGTCCTGTAATGCCTGTGACTGGGAAATGACGACGCTAACGGGCCCAGTATACGATATACAACGTTTAGGATTTGACTTCGTGCCTTCTCCTCGTCATGCCGATGTCCTGATGGTGACCGGGCCAGTCACGAGGAACTTAGAAATAGCAGTGCATAAAACTTTCGCCGCAACCCCTGCACCGAAACTTGTGTTAGCTGTTGGTACTTGTGCCTGCAGTGGCGGAATTTGTGGTAAAAGCTATGCTAGCTCCGGGGGAGTCAATACTATTATTCCAGTTGATGTTTTTATACCAGGTTGTCCACCGCGGCCACAAGCTTTAATTCAAGGCTTGCTTAAAGCAGCTGGCAGAGCTTTAAACACAAACGTGTAACGGAAAACGTGTAACGGGGACGGTCCTTTTAACACAATTAATTGTGTTAAAAGGACCATCCCCGTTACACACGCGTGTGCGAAACAGTGAACCTGTCCCCGTGTTTTCGAAACAGTGAACCTGTCCCCGTGTTTTACCCGTGTTTTACGTGTTTTAGAGCCACGCCTTGGACGATAAAACGCTAATACTTAATATCCAGCTCTTTAATCTTGCGGTAAAGCGTATTCCGTCCAATTCCCAGAAGTTTAGCTGCTGGGGCGATCTTTCCTTTAGTTTCGGTTAGGGCAAAAAGAATCGTTTGTTTAGTTTTTTGATTTAGTAAGGTTTCGGTTGCGGGCTCGGGTTTGGCAACAGTCTGCTTAAGTTCATCCGGCAAGTCTGCTACCGTTAGAATAGGCCCTTCCGCTAAAGCCACCATGCTCTCAATACAGTTCTCTAGTTCACGGACATTACCGGGCCAGGTGTGAGCTAATAGATAAGCATATACATCTTCTTGAATCCCTAAGAGTGGACCACCAAAAGATACGCAGGCTTTATGGATGAAATGGGGAACT
>NZ_JYNH01000007.1 GCF_000960765.1 Desulfosporosinus sp. I2
GGATTAAAGCCGATGGAAAGTTGACCTATGCCATGAGTGGGCAGTATCCACCCTTCAATTTCTTTAACGAGCAGAACGAGCTTACTGGATTTGATGTGGAAATAGGCCAAGAGATTGCCAAAAGAATTAATGTGAACCCAGCTCCTATCGCAACAGAATGGGATGGACTCATCGCTGGGTTAAAAGCCAGCAAGTTTGATATGATCTTAGGGAGCATGGCAATTACGGACGATAGACTGAAGGAAGTGAACTTCAGTGCCTCTTATTACCGTTCAGGAGCCCAAGTTATTGTGCCCTCTGACTCGAACATCCGCGGAGAGGCTGATCTCAAAGACAAAACGGTTGGAGTCGTTTTGGGCACAACATTCGAAACGAAAGCACGAGAATTGGGGGCAACCGTAAAGACCTATAAAGGTGACCCCGATGCCTTTAATGATATGGCCAATGGAAGGCTGGATGCCGTAATTACTGATAAAATTGTCGGCTTAAATGCCATTAAAAAGAACAATTATCCCTATAAACTAGTGGGGGATTTGTTATATGAGGAGAAGATGGGTATCGCGATTCGTAAGGACAGTCCAAAATTGCTGGAGGCCGTAAACAATGCTTTGGGCGAAATGATGGATGACGGAACTTATCAGAAAATCAGTGAAAAATATTTTAGTGCAGATATCCGCTAAGCGGAAACGAATCAGCAAAGGGGTAGCTCTGTGCAGACTGGAGGGGAATTGCTTTGAATCTTGACTTTAGTATCATCCTAAAATATCTACCCTATTTGTTGCAGGCGGCAGGTTTAACCATCGAACTTGCTGTTTTGGGAATTGCCTTTGGTATTCTCATAGGTCTGGTTGCAGCTCTACTAAAGATATCCCATACGCCTCTGCGGTTTGTTGCACATTTTTACATTTGGCTGATTCGTGGAACCCCTTTGCTTGTTCAGCTATTTCTCATCTATTTTGGTTTACCACAGCTAGGCATCACATTGAGTGCTTTTGCATCTTCTGTACTGGGACTGGGAATCAACAGCGGGGCATACCTCGCCGAGGTTTTTAGAGGAGGTATTGAAGCTATCCCGGTAGGACAAACCGAAGCCTCTTCATCTCTTGGCATGGGGAAATTCCTGACCATGCGCAGAATTATTTTTCCCCAAGCCTTGCGGATAGCGTTACCGTCATTAGGCAATCAGTTTATCATCAGTTTAAAAGATTCATCTCTTTGTTCCGTCATTACGATGTCGGAGCTTCTTCAAACTTCCCAACGCTTTGCCAGTGTGACGTTTGCCCCAATGGAATTTTACACTGCGGCTGCAGTGTTATATTTACTGATGACAACTGTGTTATCAGCTGTTCTAAGCAGTTTTGAATGGCGATTATCTAAAGAAAATCGGACAAGGGGGTGTTAATAATGGAATTAGCATACAAACCTGAAAAGTCAATGATTAATGTTAATGGTCTAATCAAAGACTTCGGCAAGACACGAGTCATTAACGGTATCGATGCAACAGTGTCTGCAGGCGAGGTTGTAGTGCTGATCGGAGCGAGTGGTTCGGGAAAGAGCACTTTTCTACGCTGTTTGAATGGACTGGAAACACTCACCGCGGGAGAAATTTTGATCGATAGCGTACCGCTTGAAAATAAATCAAGCAGTCTCAAGCAAATTCGCCGTCAGGTGGGAATGGTGTTCCAGCAATTCAATCTGTTCCCTCACCTGACTGTGTTGGAGAATATCATCGAAGCTCCCATTCATGTGCTTAAACAAGAGAAAGTCAATGCAATCCAAGTTGCTGAAGAGCTCCTCTCAAAGGTTGGCCTATACGATAAACGCGATAATTACCCAGCAACCCTTTCAGGAGGGCAGGGCCAGAGAGTGGCAATTGCTAGGGCGCTTGCTATGCATCCTAAAATAATGCTTTTTGATGAGCCAACTTCGGCCCTTGATCCTGAACTAGTCGGAGAAGTTCTCACAGTCATGAAACAGTTGGCTGAAGATGGCATGACTATGGTTGTTGTAACCCATGAAATGGCCTTTGCTAGGGAAGTTGCGGATAGGGTGATCTTCATAGATGAAGGCCGGATTGTCGAAGAAGGTTTACCTGTTCAGATTTTTGGTAACCCTCAGGAAAAACGAACCAAAGCCTTCCTCAGCAGATTAAATCATTGAATAACGTAGGCCTACCCTTCTGTAGGGTCGATATATTTCTAATTATAAAAACCACGGGTGTAGGAATATCGTTTCTTCCTACACCCGTGGTTTTTAAATTTTTTATGATCCCTACTTTTGTTAATTAATAAACATTCCCCAGCTCTTTGCCTACCTTATTCATGTCAATTTCTGGTTACAAGAGAACACAATTAGAATTGTTTAAGAATTAGCAACAAAGAACACTTGGCTAAAACAATGCCTTTCAGGGCTAGTGGTAGCCAAGTGTTCTTTATAATCAAAGTTCTGGAGAGTAAGTTCTTAGAAATAAAAACCTCATGTTTGAAGAATACTATAGAAATGAAACTTTTGACTGCCGAGGAGGAAATATCAATGAATCGTAAATACTTAAAGCTTTTATGGACAGCTTTGCTAAGTCTATGTCTATCAACTACAGTCTTCACCTCAACCGTTAATGCTCAGACCCTCTTCACAAGAGCAAATGTACCCGCACAAGTAAAAATTACCGCTTCCTCTCTAAATGTTAGATCTGGACCATCGGTTGCAAAAATAGTAGTAGGACTACTTTATAAGGACCAAATAGTTGACTGTATCGGTAAAATAGGGACTTGGTGGGTAATACATTTAGAAAATGATACCGTTGGATTAGTTTCGGGTAATTATGCAAAACCTTATTATCCACCCAGCCCTGCACCTACTCCTTCTCCTACTCCTTCACAACTTATTAGTAACGTGGAAGAACAAAAAATGCTCGATTTAATAAATTCCGAGCGCTCTAAGGTTGGGTTAACTCCCCTCAAGTTAGACTCAAAATTAATGGAGGTTGCGAAGCTCAAAGCGGAGGATATGGTAAAAAACAATTATTTTTCACATACCTCACCTACTTATGGGTCCCCCTTTGATATGATGAAAAAATTCGGAATTACTTTTCAAACTGCTGCTGAAAACCTTGCAGGGAACTCATCAGTTGAAGCCGCTCATAATGCTTTAATGCTATCAGAAGAACACAGAAAAAATATATTAAATTCTAGTTATGACTATATCGGTATTGGAATTTCCCCAAGCCCCGTTTATGGAAAAGTATTCGTGCAAATGTTTATCGGGCGTTAATTAGCTCAAATTCTTACCCTTGTAATGACAAGCAACAGACCAAAAAGAGCCTACTCCTATCAATGGACTAAGGCTCATTATAGTTATTCACCTATTTACCTATTTACCTATTAACCGACTCTCGACATTATAAATAACCTCACAATCACATTGCCCACCGTTCTTTTTAAATACCTCTATTATTTCGTTCATTTTACCTCGGCTAAACTGCATCTGAGAAAGAATTTGATCGCTCAAGCGGAAATCATGCTTGCATGTTAATCCTGCGAGTTTCTCGTTCAACCTATAAAAGAACATTCTATGAAAAAGTGAGCTCAATAATTCGGAGTCCTTGTTTAAACTTGCCTTTTCCTCATTAAATAGAAAATCATAGTCTAAATTTGCCGTTTGTAATCCCGAAACAAGTCTTCGATTAACTTCTTCTCTAATTAATTTTCGGTCTTTTAGAACCTCATCTTCAGGGGTTAGCTGTTCTCGGAGTTCTCTGCGTTTTTCTTTATTAGCTGTTCTTTTGGCATCACCAAGCGACATGAACATTCCCCCTGTTCTTTTAGCGTTGACCATACATTATACTCCGCTTATATCGTACCCACACCAGCGTTCTTGTAAACCAAATCAAGTCAATTTACTGCCCCAACCTTCCGAGTACTGCGTAAGGCTTCACTCACTTAGGGTCATGTTAAATGTTGTTACATAAACTAAAGTTAATATTACATAAATCTTTGTAACAATTACCGACCTATAAGAATAGGATTAATTGATAATGGTTATCTGTTTCAATATAAAAGGAGGATTTAAGATGTGTGGTATCGTCGGTCAAGTAGATTGGGAACATGATCTAACTCTTCAAAAAAATGTTTTAATAGGTATGACACAAACTCTAATACCTCGGGGACCCGATGCTGAAGGGTACTGGCTATCTCCTCGAGCGGCTTTCGGACACCGTAGACTGGTGGTTGTAGACCCCATAGGTGGTCGTCAACCAATGATTCGCCAACGGGGTGATCATACATTCACCTTGATCTACAACGGTGAACTCTATAATACACCAGAACTTCGTCAAGAACTAATGAGTCGCGGGTATTTATTCGAAGGGCATTCTGATACTGAAGCCGTCCTTCTTTCCTATTTAGAATGGGGGCCCTCCTGTGTCGAACGTCTAAACGGAATTTTCGCCTTTGGAATTTGGGACAGTAAGGAGGAACAATTATTTGTAGCGCGTGATCGATTGGGGGTTAAACCACTCTTTTATAGTGAAATGCCCAAAACCCTTGTTTTTGCTTCAGAACTTAAAGCCTTATTAAAACACCCCGCTATTTCCCCGGACCTTGGAACCGATGGATTATCCGAAGTTTTCTTGTTAGGTCCTGCGCGGACTCCTGGAGTGGGTGTTTACGAAGGAATTTCCGAACTTAGAGCTGGGCATTTTCTCATCTATTCTGCCAACGGTCTGTACATTCGCAGGTATTGGGCCTTACCTAATCATGTTCATGAAGATAATCTAGAGAAGACCACCGCGAAGATCCGTGATCTTTTTGTCGATACTGTCCAACGGCAGTTGGTTTCTGACGTCCCGATAGGCACTCTATTATCTGGTGGACTGGATTCAAGCGCCATCACCGCAATCGCGGCAGAGTTCCTGAACCTCAATGGGCAAGGACCCCTTCCGACTTTTTCCGTCGACTATGCTGAAAATGATAAATATTTCCATGCCAATGACTTTCAACCTAGTGCTGATGGACCTTGGATTGAACGAGTATCCCAAACCTTCGGAACTAAGCACACGAACTGTACGTTCAAGATCCCCGAACTTGTTGAAGCCCTCAAAGCATCGACTATAGCACGGGATCTACCCGGTATGGCTGACATTGATTCTTCGTTGTTACTCTTTTCACGGGAGATTAAGAAAAGAATCACCGTTGGTTTATCCGGAGAATGTGCCGATGAAGTGTTTGGAGGCTACCCTTGGTTTCATCGTCAAGACTCTCTCGAGGGGACGACTTTTCCCTGGGCCCTGCAAGTACAAAATCGTTTGCAAGTGCTTTCTCCCGAACTTATCGAACGTCTTCAGCCCCAAGCCTATTTAAGGAGACGTTACGAAGAAGCCCTTGCCGAAATTCCTAATCTTCCAGGGTCTTCGACCGCTATTAAGCGAAACACCGAATGCAGTCATGATCAAAAACGTAACGCTCGAATTCGAGAGATTACCTATTTGACCTTAACTCGTTTTATGCCTACCCTACTCGATCGGAAAGATCGTATGACGATGGCCACTGGTTTGGAGGTAAGGGTACCATTCTGCGATCATCGCTTAGTCGAATATGCTTGGAATATCCCATGGGAGATGAAAGCGCTTGAGGGTCGAGAAAAAGGGCTTTTACGACGTGCTCTCACCGGAATCTTACCTGATGACGTGCTTTGGCGACGCAAAAGCCCCTATCCAAAAACTCATCACCCCCACTATTTACAGGCAGTTCGCACATGGTTAATTGAAATCCTAGAAGATAAAACCTCTCCGATTCTCCCCCTAATAAGCCAAACCGCCCTGCGAGATCTGATCAAACTTTCTGATACCCTGCCTTCCGGTCGACCTTGGTTCGGACAATTAATGGACGTTCCTCAGCTCTTCGCCTACCTTATTCAAGTCAATTTTTGGTTACAAGAGAACAAAATTAGACTTATTTAAAGATTAGTAACTAAAGAAAACTTGGCTGGTGCCCGAAGACACTGTCTCAATATTATTCCGTAATCTTTTCTAGCATTTCGATATGCTTAACCTTATTATCAATAATATTAGACAATATCTTATAGGTTTTTGAATGAATGTCACTAGTGTTTTTCACAAACCTCCCTTGTATATCCATCATCAAGGAATATATGGACTTTTCCAGTTCTAGTGAAAATCTCAAATATTCCCTTACATTATTTATTTTTATTTCTATATCGATTCTTTTATTGAAATCATTGATCAAAGATGACATCTTATCGTATATTGAAAAATCAATCTCTTCAAATTCTACATCACTAATTTTACTTAATAATGTTTCGTAATATTCAATTGTCTTATCCAATTCTTTTATTAATACATTTGATATTATCTTGATAGATAGGTTATCAGGATTTTCTTGCCCTATAGTTTCATTTATCGTTCTTCTTTTAATTGCAATAGCTACTGCTTTATTAATTATATCTGTAACATTGTATCCCATAACTTTAACCGCCTTAATTATTCGATGCACTGTTGGATTTGAAGTCATGATAAGTGGCACTTTCACTTCGTTATTAATGATGTGAATACATATACCCACGGGTCATTGGCCATGAGTTGTTTACTCCCTTGCTAAACAAGAACTGATGAATATCAATGTTACCGCAATGGAACGAAGCAGCGCAAGAGTTGAGATAGAGACGCCACATCCGAATAAAGGTTTCATCCTTTGTTTTCTGAATTAACGGGAGAGCCTCCTCAAAGTTTTTGGCCCAGTGCTCCAAGGTTTGAGTATAGTGTTCACGAAGGCTTTCTAGGTCTTTGAGATGGAACGAATTTTCTGCCATAAGCTTAACCAGTTCTTGAACTGCAGGAATATATCCACCTGGGAAAATGTACTTATTAATCCAACTATTCATTCCCCCTTCTTCATTGCTAGTAATGCAATGTAAGAGAGATACTCCGCCTTCATTTAGAAGTGATTTTACCGCCGAAAAATATTCCTCTAAATGTTCCTTCCCTACGTGCTCAATCATCCCAACGCTTAGTACCCGGTCAAAAGTTCTGTCCCTTAATTCTCGATAGTCCACGAGCTGGACTTCAACAAGATCCTTGAGACCCTCGTTTTGAATTCTTTCGAGGACCCGAGTATATTGCTCGGAACTAAGCGTGATCCCAAGAGCTTTAACCTGATGATTTTTAGCTGCGGTTAAAATAAGTTCTCCCCACCCACAGCCGATATCCAGTAAGGTTTGTCCAGGCTTTAAGTTAAGTTTGCCTAGAGTATGATCGACTTTGTTCTTCTGAGCCTGAGCTAAGCTGTCTTCTGGCGTTTTAAAATAAGCACATGAGTAAGTCATGGTCTCATCCAACCATAAACGATAAAAATTATTTCCAATATCATAGTGGAATTGAACATTCTCTTTACTCTTACGAATATTGTTGGAAATGATTTTCGCCCATTTAACATAGGCACTTTTATGGAGATAACTATCCTGTTTGTTATAAAGGGATTCAATGACTTTCTGGACGCTTCCTTCAATATCAATCTTCTTTTGCATATACCCTTCGCCAAAGGCTAAGGACAGGTCACTCATAACTTCAGTTTTGTCAATCGGCTCGTTTAAATTGATCCGGAACTGAGCACCATCCCCTCCATAATTCACGACATCTCCATCCCAAAACCTAACCTCACAAGGATCTGTAAAAAGGTTTTTCATAAAGTTTCGGTAAAATGTTTTGTCAATGCTCATCATTTATGCCTCCCCTAAAAAATTGATACATATTAATATGTATTTAAATTAATTTTTTATTCTCCCCAGTTGAGCGGGGAGGCCATCCCGAATATGCCTAATTTCTATGCCTAGAAGTTAATATCCTTATCCTTTATGTTTAACAAACCAATCTATTAAACTCCGGGCTATACTTCCGATGCCAGGTATCAGCGGGAGTTGCTCGACTGTAAACCACCCAGCATCTAAGATTTCTTTATTATCAATAGTTATGTCCCCACTAGCATACTCGGCGGTAAAACCTACCATCAGAGAATCAGGGAAGGGCCAAGGTTGGCTGCCAAAATAGTTAACGTTTTTGACTTCCAGGCCCACTTCTTCTCTTACTTCCCTTTGTACGCACTCTTCAAATGTTTCCCCTGGCTCCACAAAACCAGCCAAAACACTATAGAAGCCAGCTTGAAATCGACTTCCCTTTGCTAACAAAATTTCCCTTTCCCTGGTAATAGCCACGATAATCGCTGGAGAAATCCGTGGATAGTTAACAAACCCACAAGAAGGACAAAGCTTAGCCAGTTCATCTATCTTATTTTCCGTATGTGCTCCGCATTGGCCACAAAACTGATGGGTACGATCCCAATGTAAAATTTGAGAAGCTTTACCCGCTAAGAAAAATAGATCTTCCGGAATTTGTCCGAGCAAACGCCTCAAGTTGTTTAATGTGATAGCTTCGGATACAACCGTATCCGGGCTAAGTTCAGCAACATAACATGAATGCCCTTCAACTTGACCAAGATATTGTCTCCTTACCAACTTCTCGCTTAACTTATGCAACTCAAGGTCTGATAACGTTAATTGCACTTTATCCTTTATGGTAAGAATTTTGTTCCCTCTAAATAGCAACCAATAGGCAGTTGCATCTCCATCAACTTTGCAAAACATTAGGCATTCCTCATTTCTATGTTTGAAAGTTGCTCTTCTTTTACAATGCTTATTTTTTCCATTCTCTTAAACAAACAAAACCGGCTAAAAGCATAATTGAAAAATCTCTAGCTACGTGATAGAAAGTAATTTTTTCTGGTCCACTAAAGCCAAAACATCCGCACCCATAAGGCAGTATATTACTGTAGTTTAGGATTACCTGAATAAAGAAAAACAAGGAGAGCAAAAACAAAAGCCCGCTAGAAAACTTTGTTTTCCAATTCAAAATCAAAGATAAGCCAGCCAATATTTCAACCCAAGGAAATACAATAGCAATCAATAATGCTAGTAATTCCGGCAAAAATGAGTAGTATGCCAATATGGTAACTTTTAAAAGGTAAAGATTAAAAATCTTGCTTCCTCCAGCTAATAAGTAAATAACTGCTAACAATACTTTGAAAATCAACTTGTCTCACCTGTTTCTCTAAAGAAGTTCTTATACTCATCAACTGTTTTAAAGCCTCCCGTAATACCTTTGATCATTTTATGATTACGATATACAAAAATAGATGGAGTCCCCTGTATCTGGAGGTCTTTGCGTAGGTATTCAAATCTTTGTAGATCTACTTTTACAATTTTCTTGATCATAAGTTCTCCCACTGCCTGGATCAACTTAGGCTCAGACTCAATACATTGAACACAGGTAGGTGAATAGAAATAAACATAGAAGTTCTCACCATCGTCTATCATTTGTTGTAACTGATTTGGAGTAATATCTGGTATCTGAGCTGTTTTGAACATTCGTGACTGCCATAAATAAATTCCAAGGGATAAACAAATTCCAACTATAAATATTATAATAAATGCTTTTTTCATTTTTACCACTTTTCCCGTCAAATTATAATTTACACTTTTAAGCAAATTCCAGCTTATCCTTTTTTCTATAAGCCATGCCTGTAAACCTAGCAACTACGTTCTTATCTTCATCATATATGTCAACATTATAGTTAGCGATTTTCTTAGTTGCTGAGATTTCTTGCGCTTCAGCAATGAGCATTTTCCCTCTAGGCGGCTGAAAATACGATATATTTGCATTAATCCCTAATGAAACTAGTCCATACGAATTGGAGGCAGCGGCAAAAGCAAAGTCCGCTAAAGTGAATGTTACTCCCCCTTGGACAATGTTTACTGCATTTAAATGTTTATCTGTAATCTCCATGTTTGCCTTTGCATAACCGGGTTTAACCTCAACTAGTTTTATTCCCGCAAGAGCTGCAAACCTATCCTTTCCAAAATAAGTTATAATGTCATTACTCATAAGTTCATCCTTTCTTGGCATTAACTAGTGATAGAACCTTGCATATTCAAAATGGCCCGCATTACTCGGCTGCGGGCCATTATAGAATCTAACCTAAAAATGACTTAAAAGTTAAACCGCTTCGTGAACTTCTTTCACATCACTGGCTAATTCAGGCATCTTTTTCGTCACCTTAACCTTAGTGATTCTAAAACCGATCACTTCCATCACTTCAAAGTGAAATCCATCAAAATAAATGGTATCCCCTTTAATCGGTCTTCGACCTAACCTAGAGAAGACATATCCACCAATTGTAGAAACCGTTTCTTCCTCAAGTTCAATGCCCAGAAGTTCGGAAACTTCTTCCATCAGGACTCGTCCATTAAGGAAATATTCGTATTCAGCCACCTTCTGAATGGGAGGCTGCTCCAATTCAAATTCATCATAAATTTCTCCGACTAATTCTTCCAGCATATCTTCGATTGTGACTAACCCAGCGGATCCACCAAATTCATCGACTACGATCGCCATATGCGTTCGTTGACTTCGCATTTTCTGGACGAGATGAGAAATTGGCATTCCCTCTGGAACGACGATGATATCTCTTCTAATCTGAGTAATATCTTTCTCGCCTTCCTGTTCTTGAAGCCGAAAGATGTCCCGCATATGCACTAGCCCAAGGACATGATCTTTATCATCATCACATAGTAAATAACGCGTATGCCCATACTCTTTGACAATTTCGAGAATCTCTTCAAACGTATCCTGGATAAAGATACATACCATATCTTGGCGGGGGATCATCACTTCACTAGCAATACGATCCGAAAACTCGAAAACATTGTCTAAAAGTTTTCCTTCCATCTTATCTAAATACCCATGCTTTTGACTGGCATCGACTAACATTCTAAGTTCTTCTTCACTATGGGATAAATCAGCTTCATTTGCCGGTTCGATATTAAAGATACGCAATACTACGTTGGCAATACTGTTGAGGGCCCAAATAACTGGGTAAAAAATCCAGTAGATAATTTTTAAGAAGCCGGCAGTTCCGAGTGCTATATCCTCTGCCTTTTGAATCGCCAATGACTTAGGGACAAGCTCTCCCAAGACAATGTGTAAAAAGGAGATAAATAAAAAAGCTATAACTACTGCAATGGTATGAGTGTAAATCGTATTCCAACCAGCGACTCCCAAAAACAACGGCTCGATCAGGGATGTAATTGCCGGTTCTCCTAACCAACCTAAACCCAAGGAAGCAAGTGTAATGCCTAACTGACAGGCAGATAGGTAAGCATCAAGTTGTGATGTGACATCAAGCGCGCTTTGTGCTCTCCTCGAACCGTTCTCCGCAAGTTCCGCTAATCGCGTCTTGCGTACTTTAACCATAGCAAATTCGGCAGCCACAAAAACACCATTTAAGCCGACCAACATGAAAGCTATTAAAACCTTTGTGCCACTCCAGAGCAGACCGTCTATGATTTTTCTCCTCCTTTTATTATCTAAAGACCAAATACTCTTGACTGTATCTATGATTATTTGTACTTATGCTAGACTATAATTATACATCACTATCGTTACTTATATCAAAGGGTTATTCGTAAAACTCAATCATTTAACCTATCACTTGGAAAACCTTGCAAAACCTTCAGAACCACCTCATCATCTTCTGTACCGATAATATGCTTCATCATATACTCTAAACCCGTCGAACGAATTGGTTCAACGACACGCTCTGAGTCTTGTTCAGGTACATTAACTTCAAATAAAGCCTCCAATGAAAACGGCAAATCCTCCTGGATTTCCGGTTCATTTAACTCCATATTATCTGTATCGTCGAGTACGCTGCTTTCAGAGTTCTGGTTTTTCTTTATTAAAAGCATATCAGCAGATGTTCCTAATAGTGCTTTCCGCAAAATTGCTTTAATAAAAGAGCTTCTCTCCTCTGGTTCAATTTCTTGTAACGCTAACCAGAGATCCGTCTCAGCTTCATCAAAAAACAGCGGAATAAAAGAAGACTGAGCATTAATCATACTGAGGGGTTCGATTTCTTGGTAATATTATTTACCAGAGTGGCAGCCATAATCCGGAAACCTGTGGCATTGCCGAATTGTGGATCGTCAATCAGGAGCTTATTTTCCAATTGAATATGCTCATAGACCATTTCTCCGACCTTTCCGGCAACTAGAACGGTGTGTAATTTGCCAAGCATGGGTTTTATGGCCTTTTTAACTTCTCGAGAGATATCGGTTCCTAACTGGTTAAGCATACTCTTCATGATGGGATTCAGATTAATCGAGCCGTTATTCCAAGGATACAAGCCTCCGTTGACACGGAAAATTTTATCCAATTCCTTATCATCCGTTTCAATCGGGTTGGCATGATTCGCGGTCATTTCTTTCAGTTTTTCAGCAACGCCAGTATAAGCCCACTTTAGCCCCTTCTCAAGACTGAAGGAATTGGGTGGATCGAGCATAACGCCATCATAAAAGGTAGCGATATCGGTCGTCCGAAAGCCTGGATCGATAACCACTACATACCCACTGAAGAGTTTGGCGCTGGTCGGAATCCCATATTCATTGAGAGTCTCCTTGATAAAGACCCCATAACTCTGGGGAAGCACTCGGGACCGCAGGATGTTTAGTTGGCGTGTCAATCCTTCCATAGGACCTGAATGAAAGGTCACTGAAAAAGACCCCTTTAATTCTGCTTCATACTTGTCCTTTAAACTAGCATAATACTTCACAGGCACGCCGGTTCCGAGATAAACATTCACTTTTGGGCTTTTTTGAGCAAGGGCTAAAGCGACGACAAGTAGCGCTGTCGCTTCTTCATCCGATGATTTGTCTTCATCCCAGCAATAATGAGCTTCATTTGGATTCAAACTTTCCGCTAAACTCCCCATGAAGTAATGACGTTCCACACCGGTCGAATTATTCTTGACCATAACATCCAGTGAAGAAATCTGAGTTTCCAGGTCAGATCCTTTACTAATCAAGGAATTGCCCAAGGTTGAGAAAATCCGTTCATTCCCCTTACAAATCACGGCTGGAAATAAGACTTTCATTTCTCCAGTATCTAGTTTAATCGCACCAAATCCCGGATCTGCTCCGGCCACGAGAATATCACTTTCTAACACTCTTGTTCCTCCTCGATACAATCAATAATGTACACAAACTCATTACGGCAACTGCCATATCTACTATTATATACGAAGGTTACACGCTTGTAAAAATGTGTTATAGATGCTTCAACAAAAAATTGCATACTTATGCTTGAGATTGAAAAAAGGTTGTGATATGCTAAATAAAAAATATCGACGTTTTAGGTGCCCTTTGGGGAGAATAGGGAAGTTCGGTTTCAAACCGACGCGGACCCACCACTGTATTCGATGAGCTTTGAAGCCACTGGCACTATGCTGGGAAGGTGACAAATTAAGCAATGATTCGAGAGCCAGGAGACCTGCCTAAAATGTTAAAGTCTTTCCACATCGTGGGAAGCGACGGTGATGAAGGTAAAGTCCCGGCCACAGATTTATTTGTGGTCGGGACTTTTCTGTTTTTTGCGAAACAATTTAAGGAGGAGTATTAGAATGAAAAAGTTGACGGAAACACAACTCCACACCCAACTCGAAACACTCATTGCGAACATCACAGAACTTGATGAGGAAGCTATGACCAAAGTCCAAGCACGCTTAGATATGCTGACCAAACCTCAGGGGAGTCTCGGACAATTAGAGAGTATTGCCAAGCAACTTGGTGGAATTCAACGGACCGCTAACCCTAAAATCAATAAGAAAGCCGTTCTCCTGATGGCTGGAGATCATGGTATCGCTGCCGAAGGAGTTAGCGCCTTTCCTCAAGAAGTTACCCCTCAAATGGTGTATAATATTATCAGTGGTGGCGCAGCAATTAATGTACTGGCTCGCCAAGCCAATGCCGACGTCTTTTGCACAGATGTCGGAGTTGCCTTCCCTTTAGAAGGAAATTTTATTCACAAACGGGTTGCAAATGGAACTCAGAATATGGCTAAGGGCCCAGCTATGTCCCGTCATGAGGCACTGCAAGCGCTACTGGTCGGTGCAGAAGTTGCTGAGGAAAAAATCCGCGCAGGATATAACCTTTTTGCGACGGGTGACCTTGGGATTGGCAACACCACCCCTAGCTCTGCTATCGTTGCCCTCTTGACCAATTCCCCTCTTGAGGAAGTTGTGGGGCGGGGGACTGGGATTAATGATGCAGGGTTAATTAAAAAACGCCAAGCCATACAAAAGGCCTTCGACGTCAATCAACCTAATCCGGACGATGCTCTTGATGTTTTAAGTAAAGTTGGCGGGTTTGAAATTGCGGCGATTGCTGGTTCTATTCTTCAGGCGGCGGCTAGTCGTGTACCTATTGTAATTGATGGGTTTATCTCAACAGCTGGTGCACTCATTGCTTCGAAAATTGCCCCTCAATGTACTGCCTTCATGATTCCTTCCCACGGTTCAGTTGAACCTGGTCACCGTAAGGCCATGGCAAGCCTAGGTCTTGATCCGGTCATTAACCTCAATATGAGACTTGGGGAAGGGACTGGAGCTGTCCTAACCTTTCATTTAGTCGAAGCAGCTCTCCATATACTAGAAGAAATGGCAACGTTCGCTGATGCTGGAGTCAGTGAGCAGTCAAGTTAATTTTGTTTAATATGACAAATGAGTTAATAAACAGGGAGTCGGTGAATGCTATGTCTCAATTTACATTGATTACTGGCGGTGCTCGGAGCGGGAAAAGCGGTTTTGCAGAGCTCCTAGCCGCTTCGGCCAAGCGTCCTGTCACATACATCGCCACCGCCCAAATCTGGGACGAAGAAATGGCCCACCGCGTCAAGAAACATCAAAAACAACGTCCCTCTACATGGCAACTCATCGAGGAACCCCTGAACATTCGAGATACCTTATGTCAACTCAAAGATTATGACGGAGTCATTCTCCTGGATTGCGTCACACTCTGGCTCACAAATCTTCTCTTAGTTGGACAAGGCGGACCGGCTGAACGTGCCACCCTTTCTGGTCATGAAGGAGAAGGGATCACACCAGACTCATCCAAACAAGATAATCTATTCCTAGACATCGAACCGCAAATCCTTGATACCGTTAAAACTGTCGCACAAATGGCCCAAACGATTAAACCCAAGGTCATATTTGTCACTAACGAAGTAGGCCAAGGAATTGTCCCCGAAAACCGTTTAGCCCGAGCATACCGGGATTTAGCTGGACGTAGCAATCAAATTCTGGCTCGTTGTGCGGACCAGGTCTATATGGTTGTAGCAGGTTACCCCATGGAGCTTAAACACTCTAGCGAGAAGTTCTTGGCTTCTCTGCTTAAGGAGTGATTATGATTGCGCGGTTTTATAATTGCCCTAACCTTTTTTACTAGAATTCCGTTTCCACTACCGAAGGATGTTTCTTCAGAAGAGTTTATTAAAAGTTATCGCTTTTATCCCGCAGTGGGACTGGTCTTAGGTCTTCTTCTTTGGCTTTTGGCAAAAATCTTGTTACCCTATTATCCTCCATTAGTTCTCGGAGCACTCATCTTGGGTGCAGAGTTAATGCTCACTGGAGGAATCCATCTTGACGGATTCATGGATAGTATGGACGGTTTATTATCGGCTCGAAGCCCTGAAAAAATCTTAGATATTATGAAAGATAGCCGAGTTGGAGCCCATGCCTCAATGGCCCTTGTAGGTTTGCTACTCTTGAAATTTACATTACTGGCTAATCTAACAGTTTCAAAGTTACCGCTTCTCATCGTCATGCCGATGCTCTCTCGCTGGGTTTTTCAGATTGGGATGATCGGATTTCCCTATGCCCGCTCCCAGGGGCTTGGTAAAGGGTTTCATGAAGCAACACAATGGATTCCTTTCGTTCTCAGTGGAATAACAGTTTGTGGGATATCTTTTTACCTGCTCGGATTTGCCGGGCCGCTCGCTTTTGTCATCTCCTCCTTAATCATATCCTTAATAGCCTTCAAAATTTCTTCTTTACTGGGGGGCTTGACAGGGGATCTATACGGTGCTTTTATTGAACTTTCCGAAGTTATAATCTTATTAGTCGCTTTTCCATTTGTTTAGTGAACTTCAGTCTGGAAAACATAAAGGGGGTGTCGCAAAACTACTTTTAACAAGTAGTTAGCGATACTCCCTTTTTATTTAAGAGTACAAAAGTAGGCTGCTGCTCTACGAACTATGAAGTTCATTTTGCAACAGCCCCATTAGTTATTCGGTGGTAATACTCAGAATTATTTCCTATGAATGTATTATTTTTTGTAAACAATTAATAGTATTGGATTAGTCCACAAATGTACATTAAGGCACTTTTAGAGTACACTAGAGATAATTATTAAACAATAGTTAGCGTCTTACACAGAGAGGAAAAAATATGACCGATTTTATCCTATTATTTTCGTTTTATGCGTTTGCTGGCTGGGTAATGGAAACAATCTATCGAACAATCAAGCAACGACGGGTTGTAAACCCTGGATTTTTGGTCGGCCCCTTCCTCCCAATTTACGGTTTCTTTACCACGCTCGTCATCTGCTTTTCTGGAAGCTTATCTAAACTAGCTTGGGAATGGCAGTTTCTTGGTTTTGTATTTTTAAGTACCTTACTGGAATATGTCGCTGGGTGGTTTTTTGAACGTTTTTTTCACTTGCAACTTTGGGATTATCATACAACACCGTTTAATCTAAAAGGGCGGATTGCTCTCCCTTTTTCCCTTCTCTGGGGGATTTTAGGGCTTGTGTTTCATCTCATCATTCATCCAGCCGTACAAATTCAAATGTTACGTATCCCACAAACCTTTCGTTCTCTCCTTGCTATCCTTTTAACAGCCTATATTATTTGGGATATTATCCATTCCACCCTCTTACTTCGTCGCTTAGAATACTTTGTCACCATGTTCCAAGAGCGCTATGAACGTTCAGAACTTATGCTGTTTCACTCTGCTAGCTCTCCATTTCGACGATTTCTTCATACTTATCCTAAAATGCGCCATACTATAAGCGAGAAAATGGCGTTACTTTATGCTAAGCAAGAAGCGCTTGAACATTTCTTAAGCCTTCAACGAAAAAAATTCTCTAACCTAGGTAAAGAAAACGGCCCACACTCACTTGACTAAGAAGGTGTATTAAATGGATTTATCAGAACATGTTGAGGACATTTTAAACCACGAAGAGTATCAACAATTGGCGCTCTTTACCCATCATCGCCCTTTTACTACTTTAGAACACTCTCTTCGGGTTGCTCAGATCGCCTATAACTGGTCCATACGCCTAGAAAGCAAACTTAAATTGGACACTCACGCAATCACACGTGGTGCACTACTCCATGACTTTTTCTTGTATGATTGGCATAAACCTAGGCCGGATCGATCCAGATGGCATGGTTTTCGTCATCCTCGTATTGCTTGTCAGAACGCAGAACGCTGTTTTGAGCTAAGTGAGAAAGAAAAAGACATTATTCTAAGCCATATGTGGCCGCTCACCCTGCGTTTACCTAAAACCCGTGAGGCCTTTCTCGTCATGGTTGCTGACAAAATGGCCTCTATCCAGGAATTCCGCTTTAAATTCAAACGTCATCTTCCACCGTCAGAACGCTATACGTCTCTTCACCTCATAAAAACAACTCGTGAAAATTGATTGTGAAAGATTACTTATTCGTACGTACTTTCGGTTACTATGTTTCCCTTACCTCTTTGCTTCCCTAGATAAAGCCGATGATCCGAAAGCTTATAAAGAGATTCATAATCTTTAGATTCAGCGGGGAATTCTGCCACCCCCATGCTTATGCCTAAACCATACTTTTCTAAATCTAAGTTACTCCTTAGGCGACTCATTATATTCAGCGCATCCGGGCTTAACTTTAAATCTGTTAATACAACGGCAAATTCATCTCCCCCTGTACGAGCGACAATATCCTCTCTTCGTACGGACTTCTGGAGTTTTTCTGCCACATGACTCAAGGCCAAGTCTCCTGTTGGGTGTCCCTTTGTATCGTTCAAATTCTTAAATCCGTCTAAATCAAGGAGCAGAAATAAGAACGCCGAGCCACGTCTAAGAGTTCTCGCCATTTCCCCTAGGATCCTTTGCTCAAACCCCTGGCGATTCATGATTCCAGTGAGACGGTCCGTCGTGGCCAGATGTTCAAGTTCCTTTCTTTGTCGGATAGTCTCTAAAGCCATACTTAACATCCGTACAAAGGCGTAAAGTATCTCTTGGGTATGTATAATGTCTCGCGTCTTGGAATCGATGAGCCAAAGTTCTCCCACGACTCCCCGATAGGTTTTAATAGGCTGAATAAGGATTCTTTCGACAGGGTAGGGAAGTTCTTTATGTTCATCCTCTTCAAGTATTCGTAAGGTAGGGGCCTCATTCGGTATATAGCCAAGTGGAAAGTGAACATGCTTATCTCTTTGGATCCATTCCTGCCAAATCTCTTCAGATTGTTTAAGCCGACCAAAGGGAGAACGTATTTTCCATTCTCCATCCTTTTCCATATGGAAAAAACCAGCTTCTAAATAAAGAATCTCCATAGCCATTTCTCCCGCTTCAGCGAATAACTGCTCTTCAGACACAGCCTTAACCAAAATTTCTGTTCCTCTGAGTAGTAATGATAGGGCTTGTTCGCGATCAACTGCTGCCATACGCAGTTGTTGTTCATAAACACTGGAGGAGAGTAACGGCATTAACTGTTCTAACCAGTAGACGTCCCCCTCGTTAAAAGAAGAGGGATCGTCACTAAAGAGCAATAAAACTCCTAATAATTGTCCAAAATGGAGGAGCGGAGTGCAAAAGATCCGCCGAACCTTAAATTCTCTGAGAGTCGCTCGCCAAGCTTCGAAACAATGCATCCCCTCTGAATCCCATCTGTATCGTTCATCACCTTCGTCTTCAATTTCATAGAGCATCATTTTCCGTTCTATATAACTATTCCCTTGAGTTACTTTCCTGATAAATAATTGAAAGTCTACAGGGAGAGCATTGCCCATTAAAAAGGTTTCTTGAATTTCAGTTCGAGCCTTAATGGCTAGGGGATTAAACTCTTCACCCTGCCATAACCAGACACCCGTCATAGTACAGTTGAAAAAATCAAGCCCTCGTTTGGTTAAAATTTTAAAAGCATCTTCTAAATCCTCCTCATAATTTATTTCGTGAAGAAGCTCTAAAATATCTTCGGGCTTAAGTCTATATTGAGGAGGAAGCGGCATAGCTAATCAACCTTTCCTTATTGAATGAATCGTTTAAGTAACATTTTATCATAAACCTTCTAAATATACGGTATATATCAGATAATTGAAAAAATTTACTTCCAACTTTATATTCTCACACTAATATATTATCGTAAGCACTAACTTTAAAGGAGGGTAATCCATGGGCAAAAAATACTTTTCACTATTAACCTTGGTCATCTCCCTCACGTTTGTAGTGCTACTATATCCGAAACTCCAGCATCCTGAAGCTTTCCAAGCGTTTGTAACCCAGTGGGGATGGATCGGGATCATTATCGACCTGTTTATTATCATTCTTTTGGCCCTTTTTCCAGTAGTACCCTTTGTCTTAATCGCAGGGGTGAACACACTTCTTTACGGGTGGGTCGGTGGATTTTTACTCTCCTTGAGTGGTAGCCTGTTAGGGGCCTCAGTAGGTTTTTGGTTGGCTCGTACTCTTGGACAAACATGGGCCCAACCTAAAATTGGGAAGCTTGGCAAGTGGGGTATCCTGATCGAAGGGAATAGCTTTTTAATTATTTTACTCTCCCGACTGATTCCGGTTCTTCCTGCCGCTGCCGTCAATTATGCCGCAGGCTTATCTCTTATGACCTTCCCGAAATTTTTATTAGCCAGCCTCATTGGTAAAATACCCATGATTTTATGGGAGTCTTGGGTGGGACACTACTTTTGGCAAGTAAGGCATCATCCCGAACGATTATTACTGGCCTTAGCAATTGGAGTTCTTCTCCTTGGATTAATAAGCTTGTACTGGCGTGTTACCTTTAAACGTCTTAAAAGCCCTGAACCCTAATACGTTTTTTCTCAATAACGAGCAAAGGCTTTTGCAATTACCTGATAACCAAGCGCATTGGGATGTGCATGATCCTGACCTATCAGCAACGGCTCTTTACCTTTAAATTCCCGGTCCAGATAGACTACGACCTCTCCAAAGCTTCTAGCCCATGTGATAATTATAGCATTAGCCTTGTCAATCATTCCCTGTACCAACCCATAATAGTTTGCATAGGGCACCCACCCAGTTAAGGGGTTATAAAGAGTCGCCACTTTGACGACAACGTTCGGATTCAGTATCCTAATCTCTTGGCCAACTAATCCCAATGTTTTGTTCATATTCACAAAAATTAAGGGAATCTGTGATTGGTTTAAACGTTGATGCATGCTGTCTATAAGACGAAGTAAATCATTTGAGCCAATCGTCAGTGTAATCAAAGAAGCCTGCGTAATAGAATGACGGAAGCCTTGATTAAACTTTAATAAATTAAGCAGTCCACTGGTTGTTAAGCCGTTGACTCCTAGATTGAGGACGTGCAGAGCCTTGTCATGTCGTCTAAGAAAATTTGCATAAAGATTGGGAAACGAGAAGGGGCTCGCTACGCCGTATCCTGCTGTAATGGAGTCCCCTAATGCTACATATAGACTCACTTTTATCACCGCTTTCAAAGCACCATATTTTTCCTATAGGATATGCATATTAGGCACTCTATGTCACGCCTGGGCATAAACCACCGAAAATATGGGATGATAGTATCAAAAAGCTTTGAAATGGGTGAGGGGCATGACGACAATTCGGGAACTTATTAGTAAAGGAAATACTTCCTCATTATACGCGACATTTGGCAACCTTTTTTTGCTTATTATCAAGGGAATTGCCGCAATTTCTAGTGGAAGCGGAGCAATGTTTGCTGAAGCCATGCACACAGGGGCGGATGCTGTCAACCAACTCTTTGTCTTTATTGGTAGCATTCTTGCCGAACGAAAACCAACGCCCCGTTTTCCGTCAGGATTTGGACGAGTCATTAATGTCTTCTGTATGGGGGCAGTCATCGTAGTGACGATCATGGCCTATGAAACAGTTCTAGAAGGGATCCATTTAATTCAACATCCAGTACCTCTAAGAAAGCTGGGCTTAACGATTTTTAGTCTCACTGCCTCGATCGCCATCGATGGGTATGTCCTATCTAAGGCCATGCGTGAAATATTGAGCGAAACACGGACTACGGGAACCGGATTGGGCATATTTTCAGAAGCCTTTAAAAATGTCAAACGTGCCTCGCCAGCCACGCGCCTTGTCTTCTATGAAGATCTTGTAGCCACCTTTGGGGCCGTACTGGCAGTAATAGCGATTTTGATATCTAACTATACTTCCATCAAGGCCTTAGATGGTTTTGCTGCGATCATTATCGGACTCCTCATGGGTGGAGTTGCCTTTCTCGTAGGATATGACAACATGGTTGGACTGATCGGTGTTTCAGCTCCCAAGGACGTTGAAGACAAAATTGCACAGATTATTTTTTCCGACCCTGATGTTACGGATATCAACAAAATGCGAATCCTCCAAGAGGGACGTTTTTATCACGTCGAAAGTTACATAGAACTGCGGCCTGGCTTATCCTTAGCCGTGGCTGATGACATCAAATTCAGGATTCGAGATAAGCTCTTGGCCTATGAGGATGTCACAGATGTAACGTTAGGAATAATTGAGGATACAGGAGTTAAGGACTGGACAACAATTTAAACCTAACTCATCAGTACCGATGTTTAGTCTTAGCTGGTCGTACCATGCAAAGCTTTTTCGTAGGCATAAAAGGGCGTTTCTTTTCCTAAAAAGCTCATTTCCCCGATCATTGTGTAGCCGCAACGAATAAAGAGAACGTTCATTTTCTCATTGAGCGAATTCGTATCCGTTTTGAGATAAGTGATGTTGTTCTGGAGGGATAAGTCTTCTGCAAATTTCATCAGTTCCTTACCTATCCCTTTTCTTCTATGCTGAGGGGCCACGGCCATCCGGTGGATCACCATGGCCTTATTTTTCGACGTCCAATTAAGCTCCTCATATTCATCCGGCTCAACTTTATTGACACATACAAAAGCAACAAGCTGACTATCTCTTTCCGAGACATACAAATTACCTTCTCGAATGTCATTGACGAAATCCTTTTCCTGAGGGTACGTTTCATCCCATTGAGTATTGTTATAAGTACGCATTTCGATAATCGTAGCTTGGATTATAGCCATTATTTGCTTGATATCTGCTAATTCAGCGATTCTCATCATTCTTATTTAATCCCCCTCCGAGAATCAAGTATACCAATAATTTAAGGGCGTGTCTCCCCCTTATCCTTTGATTTAGAATCATATATCACAAAAAATATGCGACTTCAATCATACTTTTATAACTCTCTCACTGATATTCTTGATTTAGGAGGGACGGAAATGTGTGGAAGAGCTAAGAATGAGAACTTAATAGGTACTACAAAATTACCTTAAAGTTCTCCAACCGTTAATCTTTTACATGAATATACTGAGTCTTCATTTTATATATTTACTTTTTAAGGTTTAATGAGTTAATTCTTGGCGATCTGCGGCTTCTGGAACTTTTTCTAACCATCCATTTTCAATCAACAAATCTGCGCCATCCTTGACATAGTCTAAAATTTCTGCCATCAAACGACTAAAAGATAAAGCGACATCTTTTCTCATTGTATTAGTCAGCCCAAGTCCATAACTCGATATAATATAGGCCATTGTTACAGTTACTTGACCCACTTCGCGCACAATTCATAGTAGTTTGACTAGAACTTTATAAGCCAAGGAATGTAAAATGGGGCAATTAATGAAATAAAAATAGCAGACAGCGCCATACCGACTCCTGCCATTGCTCCCTGGGTTTGTCCTTCTTCCAGAATAGTGGCTGTACCTTGGCCGTGAGCCGTCACTCCCATAGCTAGTCCTCTTGCTAAAGGGTTATCAATTTTGCATAAAGAAAGGAAGCCAGCGCCAATCATTGAACCCAGTGTGCCTGTAAAGACTACAAAGGCCACGGCAATAGCCGGGTCGCCACCTGTAATATGGGAGATTTCGATAGCTATAGGAGCGGTTATGGATTTAGTGGCAATGGATTTAACAATGAGTGAATCCAGACCACTCATTTTAGCTAACAACACGGCGGTCGTTAAAGTAGCTACAGCTCCGCAGGCCAAACCTATTAGTATGGGGACCCATGATTTCCTCAAAACATGCCGGTTTTGGTAAAGCGGTAGCGCCAGTGCGACTGTAGCAGGTCCAAGTAAAAAGGTCATTATATCTTTCCCAGGCTTGTACTGTTCAAAGGTGATTCCTGAATAGTGCAGGATAAGAATGATGGCAACGGTGCTGAGTAACAAAGGGTTTAGTAGCGCATTTTGTGTCTTTATAAAGATTTTTCGACTTATAAAATATATGGCCACTGTAAGGATAATAGTGAAAGCATTCATTACGATGTTTTGCATATGGGGTCACTCCTTTTTTTACGTGGTGGGGTTTAACAAGATGTTGAACGATTCCTCCTGTTGTTAGTAATGCTACTAAGGCACTGACTACTAGGGGCAGAAAAAGGAGATATCCTTTCTGAATAAACAGATCACCCCATTCCATTAGTTCTACCGCTATAGGTATAAAGAAAAAGGATAGATGTTTAAGTAGGAAATTTGTAGTAGCTGACAACCATTGTTCTTTGATGACCCCTGTAGAGAGCAACGTAAAAAGGCAGATCATACCCAGAACACTCCCTGGTATAGGAAAGTGCAAAAATTTCGATACCCATGTGCCAATGTAGTAAATCGTCCATAGCAAAAAGATTTGTCCAATTATAATTAAGTTTTTCAAAAAAAGTCACCTCTTTAAAATTTAGTTTGCAGGATCTATCAACAATTATTGATGCTATCTCTTGTCTCTGTCATTATTCTAAATCCAATCTCTTTATAAGTAAAACACATAATAGTAATCTTTACTATGACTTAAAAAGATAGTAAACTGTATTTGGAGGTGTTCACTATAGATATCCGACATTTAGAATATTTTGTTGAAGTGGCTCGTCAAAAAAGTTTTAGTAAGGCCGCTATTATTAGTCACGTATCCCAATCAGCGATTAGCAAGATGATTAAGGATTTGGAAACAGAACTAGGAACTTCCTTATTTAATAGGACCTCGAAGTATGTACAATTAACGGACACGGGCATTATCTTTTTAGATCAAGCTCAGCAATTAGTGGTAATGTTTCATAATCTCACCACTGAATTTGAAAATAAAATTAAAACAGAAAAAGGGAAAATTTCGATTGGCTTACTTCCCATCACTAGCTCTACTATATTTGCTGAGTTGCTGGGCGAATTTAAAAAGAAGTATCCGCAAATCGAAATTAGTCTGTCTGAATATGGATCAAAAAAAGTAGCACTTGCTATACAGGACGGAACTTTAGATGCTGGCGTAATCTGCATAGTACCCGATAATCATTATTATGACTCCTTTTCTTTTTCCAAGGACCCTATTTTCGTTATTGTCTCACCTCAGAATTCCATAAGCCAGTTACCGTCAGTTAAGCTAGCATCATTATCTAACGAATCTTTTGTATTATACAGTAAAGATTTTAGCCTACATGATGAGATCATCAATCAGTGTAGAAATGTAGGTTTTTCCCCAAACGTTATTTTTGAAACCTCTCAGCTTGAGCTTATGACGCAAATGGTCGCCGCAAATTTGGGAATTGCGTTCTTGCCCAGTGCTGTGTGCAAGGAATTAAACACTAATCGCATTGTCTCAGTACCATTAACGCAACCTCAGATCATACACAACATGTCTATAGTATGGAAACGAGGACGCTCGATGTCTCACGCCGCTCAATTATGGTTACAGTTTGCTCAAAATTATTTTTCAGCTAATCAGCATATACCCGATAAAAGTCTCCTACAATTAAAATAGGAGCAGGCATAATATTAGAATCAAAAAGCCGGTTTTCAATTTCAATTTGAAAACCGGCTTTCAACTTCTCTATATCAAGCTTCTCCTACAATTACTCGTAACCACCAACTGCTCTAAGTAAACAAGAAAACCTAATTAGCAGCAACCCCCACCGCTGTTATCCGAACAGTCGCAACTTGGTTCAGTACCAGTCAACCAGCCCTTAAGGACGGCAGAAGCGCAGCCAACTCCTGGCTTCACTTCTAAGGCATTAAAGGGACAGTTTTTAACGCATGCACCGCATTCTATACAACGGTCTATAGCGACAATGATTGCTCTACCATTACTAATACTGAGAACATTATGTGGACAAACCTCGATGCACTTTCCACAGCCCGTACACTTATCAGACTTCATTTTTAAAGTAGCTACATTCTTTAAATACCTATTCTTCATTGTTAAAACTCCTCTAAACTTAAATAAAACTATTTAGCAAAATCAAGACTGTCCCTAAGAATATAGAGATAATAATCGCAGGAATCGCTATTTTCATTTCCTTCAAAACTCCTGAGAAGGAAGTGAATGTTGAACAACCTGTGAAATTCATTGCAAAAAACGCAGATGCTGAAGGTAAGATTAGTAAATACCCCAAAGCTCTTAATAAACTAAATTGAGGTACATACGGCCAACCATTAAGCATATTAACTATGACAGCCCAAATAAATCCTAATAGCCAACCTTTCCATGCGAAAGCCCTACCAGGAATCCAGGGCAGCAACACCGGAGTTAAGACACATCCGACAATCACTGCACCCATATATCCGTAAAAATCAACGATACCAAAAGGCCCTAGGCCAATAAGGTTTAACAAAAAGAGTATCCCAAAAATAATCAGAGAAATCTTGAACGTACCGACTAATTCTATCGGAGTCAAAACCAGTCTATCGAAAGTATTAAACTCGACCGTTCGCATTACCGTAGTGGCTTTCATTCCAGAATGGATAAACTCATTAACATCCTTTGCACTTACCGGTCCATAGGTCACTTTAAAACCAGAATACTTTAAAACCTCGTGAGCACTTACACCTGGCGCACCCAATTGTGGTAATACAAGAGTTTTGTGAGACACAACCTTTTCTAGTTGCACGATAGCAATACGGTTAAGCAGTTCACTGGTCCCGAATGTGCCCTTTCCTGCGGCACACCATACATTTATTCCCTTAGTGTCAAGAACCAGTATCCATGCGTCCAACCCTGTTAATTCTTTTCTCAAGCTATCAAAGCTCATTTTGTAATTAGCTGTAACCAAAACAGGGGAAGATTTATCTGGGTTCCCGATACTATAAAGTCCTGGGTCAACCTTATAATTCATTCTATTAATGCCCCACCTGGCTTTCCAAGAACCTAAAACATCGCGAATAGTCAATTGAGTTGATGTAGGCATAATCTTTATCTCTCTACTAGTAATGTCCATATTACAACCCCTCCCTTTTACAACAATCGCCCTTTCCAAAGGCTTCCAATAATAGTTGCATACTCTCAAGCACTTGCTCTCTTTTTTGTTCTGGGATATGATCGAAGATTTTTTCATAATAAACGTTTCTACTTTCTTCAATCTCATCGAAAAACTTTTGGCCACTTTCGGTAAGAGAAATCGTTATATATCTTCTATCCTGTGGGTCAATCCCTCTATTGACTAAATTATTATTTACAAGATTATTAACGGTTCGGCTCATTGTGCTGTTTTCAAGATTTAATAATTCTGCTAGTTCGTTTAAAGAAATATTATTGGCTCGACCTACTTCGACCAAAGCATGACATTGGGCCATAGTGACACCGCAACAAGTCATCTGAACATCTTCAAGGGCTCCGAGCTTTCTTTCGAGTATTCGAATCAATTCACGTAATTGCTTTGCAGTATTTGCTTCACTCATCCTGATACCTTCTCTCCGAACAAATCTCTATACAACTATTGTAACATATAATAGTTGTATAGAGCAATAAATAGCAATCAATGCTTATTAACCCGAAACCCGCTTAAGCAAGTTTCAATGTTTTTATCCATTCATAAGATCCCACGTTACATCTTTAAACTGTTCATAAATTCAAAGAACCCGCCAAACCTTTTACTATACGGTTTGACGGGTTAGACTGAGTATTCCCTTTAATAGCTGCCTTAAGCGATTTTTCTTGCGGCTGTAATAATAGATTCCTGCAGGTTTTCTATTAAGTCGCGACTGTATTATTGGGTCCGCAGACCCAGAAATCCCAGTATTACTCATTTTGCCTCCATCTCCTAAGAATAATCATTATTCATCAAATATCTATATTCTACACTATATTTCTTGATAAAGTTAAACCAATTTATAGAAATACACCCTAATTACCCTACCACTTTTAGACATCAGACATCTTACTTTAATAATGTTGTCTAGTGCCGTATAATGAAATCATACTTTTTATATGGGGGATCGCACTGTGACAAGAGAAAGAAGAAGTCTGGCCGAAAATGTAGCAGACAATATTCTTGCAATGATAACAATCGATAAAAAGTTCGCAATAGGAGATAAGCTCCCCAATGAGAACGAACTTTCTGCAAATTTGCAGGTAAGCCGCACCACATTACGAGAAGCCATTCGTATTTTAGTCGTTCATGATGTTTTGGAAATTCAACGTGGAAAAGGAACTTATGTGAAGCATAATCCTGAGCTAAACGAGAGGTCTGGCTTGAACGAGCTTTCAACGTTTCAACTGGACGTGAAAGATTTATATGAAATGCGTCTAATTTTTGAGCCGCAATCAGCCTATTATGCTGCAAAACGAGCTACAGATAAAGAACTTGAGCGTATTCTTTACTATGGAAGGTTAGAAGAAGAAAAGATTCTAAAGAAGGAAGATCGAACCGAGGTTGAACAAGCATTTCATAAATCAATCGCCAAGGCAACTCATAACGAGTTTATGAATCGGCTAATGCCTATCCTTTATCAGGCCATTGATAAGGGAGTCCATTTATCAGATACAAATGAAGAAATGGTGCAGAATACCTTAAATGACCATCGGATGATCATGGAGTTTTTATCAAAACGGGATGCTGAAGGGGCGAAAACCGCTATGATGCTGCATATCATTCATGCAATGAGGGGCTTTGGTATCAAGGAAGAATAAACGTAATCGAGCTGGTTGAAGAGCTATAAAAAGACTTTAATACCGCTTTATATAGCTTTGAGGTATAACTTTGTAGTTTGTAGTTTGTAGTTTGTAGTTTGTAGATGTATTTGTATTTGTATTTGTGTAATTTTATCATGGACATTAGACATCATACAATTTATAATGAATAATACAACTATATTATAAAGAGGTGTTTGTATAATGAATAGTGATGCAGTAACCAAAAGCGCGCCTCAACGCGCTTTGCTTCATGCCCTGGGGTTGACAAATGAGGAAATTGAAAGGCCCTTAATCGGAATTGTCAGCTCCAAAAATGATATCGTTCCCGGACATATGAATCTGGATAAAATTGAGGAGGCTGTAAAGCTGGGTGTGGCCATGGCCGGAGGAACTCCTCTTGTCTTCCCCGCGATTGCAGTATGTGACGGTCTTGCAATGGGACATCAGGGAATGAAGTATTCACTTGTTACGAGAGAATTGGTGGCAGACTCTACCGAAGCGATGACGCTAGCCCATGCCTTTGACGCCCTAGTCATGATTCCGAACTGTGATAAGAACGTTCCCGGATTGTTAATGGCCGCAGCGCGGTTGAATATTCCAACCATTTTTGTCAGCGGCGGGCCGATGCTTGCAGGAAAAGTGGATGGGCAGAAAATCAGCTTTAGCAGTGTTTCAGAAGCAGCCAACTCATTCAAGGCAGGAAAAATGACAAAGGAAAAATTACTGGAATTTGAAAACAAAGCCTGCCCAACCTGCGGTTCCTGTTCAGGCATGTATACTGCCAATAGCATGAACTGCCTGACAGAGGTGTTAGGAATGGGGTTGCAAGGCAATGGTACGATCCCTGCAGTTTATTCAGACCGGATTCAGCTTGCAAAACACACGGGTATGCAGATCATGGAGCTGCTAAAAAGGGATATTCGGCCGAGGGATATCATGACCCTGGAAGCCTTCCAAAATGCTTTGACTCTCGATATGGCCTTGGGGTGTAGCACCAACAGCATGCTCCATCTACCGGCAATTGCCCACGAATGCTACCTTGAATTAAATCTTGATATCGCCAATGAAATTAGTGACAAGACACCGAATCTCTGCCATCTCGCGCCTACCGGACATACTTACATTGAAGAGCTCAATGAAGCTGGCGGCATCTATGCGGTGATGAATGAAGTAAATAAATTAGGCTTGCTCAAGACAGACTTGATGACCTGCACAGGCAAAACCGTTGGGGAAAACATCGCTGGCTGTATTAATAAGAATACGGATATAATTAGGCCTGTCGAAAACCCGTATAGTAAAACTGGTGGAATTGCTGTATTAAAAGGAAATCTGGCTCCCGATTCCTGTGTCGTCAAGCGTTCCGCAGTAACACCTGAAATGCTCAAACATGAAGGTCCTGCAAAAGTATTTGACTGCGAAGAAGATGCCATGGAAGCAATTAATTCTGGCAAAATTATAGCAGGAGATGTTGTAGTGATTCGATACGAAGGTCCGAAGGGGGGCCCAGGCATGAGGGAAATGTTAAATCCTACTTCAGCCATTATGGGACGCGGACTTGGAGAAAGCGTCGCCCTGATTACCGATGGGCGATTTAGTGGTGCCACTCGAGGTGCAGCAATCGGCCATGTTTCTCCTGAGGCAGCTATTGGAGGTAATATTGCTTTGATAGAGGAAGGTGACATCATCCAAATTGACATTATGGCCAATGAAATTAACTTTATTATAAGTGATACAGAACTAGAAAAACGCAGAGCAAATTGGAAACCAAGAAAGCCTAAAATTATAACAGGCTACCTTTCCAGATATGCTGCCATGGTCACATCGGGAAACAGAGGCGCAATTTTAGAAATTCATAAGTAATAGCTCAAAATCAACCAACTTAAACTGCTTTAAGCAACTTAAGTTGGTTGATTCCTTTTTATTTACTATCCACAGAGGTATTACCTTTACTAGAATGATTGTCGTGCAGGGAGTAGACACGCACGTTCTCGTTTTCGTCAATGGTCGCTAATATCACATCGCGAATTTCTGCATAAGTAGGTGCTATTATTTTTTTAAGCCATATAGGGTCTTTTCCGATTTCTCTAAGGAGCGATATATCGATTTTTCCTTCAACGATGATCGGCCTTGTGAGGTTAAACGGAGGGGTCTCAAGCTTCATATCTGCGGGAGTAAGCGGTTGGTATTGGGGGTTCATGAAAATGGATATATTTCCACCCGGTTCCCATAATGCGAGGGATACTTTTTGTATATCCTCCACTTTTTCTTTTCGAAGCTCAGAAAATAAATACTCAATAGAAATTCTTGCAATCGATAGGTTGTGAAATTGGATTTGTCCATTCTTAATGAGCTTAATTGGTGGCGGATCGAGAAATCGTCTAAATATCGGCCATTTCAGGCTTAGCCATGTCGCTAAAACATATAACAAAATGAGAACAAGGGTGGTGGTCATAGAGCCTTTTAATCCCAATTTCTCATCTGAAAGCGGATGCGCTAAAATATTGCCGAGAGTCAGAGCAATAATGAAATCGAGAAACCGTAATTGAGAAATAGAGCGTTGTCCCATCAGTTTGGTTGCAAGGAGTAAAAAAACAAAGCTAACAATACTTCTTAATATCCATTCGACAGTTGTTAACGTTTCTTGACTTTTGAAGAAATCCAATTAATTCACATCCCATAAAATCCAATTCAAAATAAGCCCCCCCCCAAATATTGGCATCGGAAACATATTCATTAATAATTCTTTACTAGCAAGGGGATTCTTATTTTATTCATAATAAGCTAGTTCTGCTTGCTCTTCCTTGATGACTGTCTGAGTAAGTCTTTTGCTGCAATAACTTTGGGTCTTAAGGTCATGCTCCACCAGGGGGCACGAATCCAGGCATCCTGTCCATCATGGTTTATGGCTCTAGTGACGCATCCCCCAATGGAATTATTAACAAGTTTTCTTATTATATCCAATTAGTAATATCTTAAGTAGTATTCATAGATAACGCACATTCCCACTTTTGATCTATAAAAAAGCATCCTCCCTCCACTTTGACAGTGAAAGGAGGACACTTTTTAGTTGTTGTAACCACTTAAACTAATCATTATGTATTCTTATTTATGGTCTTGTGTGCTTTTCGCCTTTTCACACTCTTATGGTTATAATTGTCTGACAGTACACTAATATTTCCATCCACCTCTAATACCGTTAAATTTACATCCGTTATCTCTGTTACGCCATGTTCTCTAACCGCTTCTTCTATTGCTTAAAACCTTCTTTGTGATTTTCCCTGTTTATCCCAGAAATACGCTTCAATAAAGACTTTTCTACTTTAGAATATAAGCCCCTTATTTTTCCGCATAATAAACGCCTGTAAGTGAAGTTTACTACCAACACGATCAAGTAGCTTCCAAGCACATCCATTGGATAATGAACACCGACATAGACTCTTGAGACACCTACGAGCAAAGATAAGATAATCAATATTGCCCCCAAAAATTTATAGTTGTTCTTAATCCCCAACGCTATACTCATCGTTCCTAAAGAATGATCACTAGGGAAAGAAGCATCTGGAGCATGGGGTGTTAGTAAATTAACATGATCAGTGACAAAAGGTCTCGGTTCATAATAAAATATGCCGATTACAAAGCCTAACAATAAACTCATCACTGTTATGGCCAATGCATCGACTGCTGCATATCTAAACATGTTATCCTTACGATAAACTCCATAAAGATAGAGCGCTGTAAGTGCAGCTACAAAAAAAAGTGGACTATAGTTTGAAAACACAATCATGATCTCGTCAAGCGTTCCATTCACATGGGCAACCCCGTTAATTGCCTTAAATACAGGTACATTCATAAACATTTATCCATCGGCCCCTTTTAATTATTTCTGGTCACCTCTATTACACGTCAAAAAAAGAGTCAGGTTGCAAAACTTAACTCTTTTTTCTCTATATCTTTATGAATTTTTACTTCAACCTTATATACTAATACGTCCTTTGCCCTCTTCTTTATGAATAGACTTTTGACTTCTAAGCTCAAAGAAATACAACACGATTTTGGAACAAATAAGACCTTCGATAATCCCTCCAACTATATCTGAAGGATAATGGACAAATAGGTACATCCTTGAAACAGTAATCAACAAAGCCAAAGTGATCACAAAGCCTTTGTATTTCTTTACCATTTTCACAAGTATTCCTGCCGCTGCAAATGCGGAGGCAGTATGTCCTGATGGAAAGGAGAAGGATAAAGGCTTTGATATGAGAAGTTGAACCGCAGGATCAGCCATAAAGGGTCTTGGTCTCTGTATGAGATTCTTTAATAATCCCTCACCCAAAATAGAACTTAATACTAAAGCACAAATGGTCATGAATCCCACTTTTCTATATTTGGGGGTAATCAATAGACCTATGGCAATTATAATCCAAATCAATCCCATATCTCCCAATGAAGTTAGGATAATCATCAACTTATCGAGAAAAGGATTATGAAAATAGTTATTAATGAAATTTAAAACTAACCAATCCAAATTTTGTATAACAGTCATGCTTTTTCTCCATACTTCAGTATAATCGCGTTCAAATACTTGTCAAGATGAAGTAACACATCGATGCCGTGCTTTATAAAATTCACTTTTCATTGCCTCCTAAAAATCGGTCAACCTTGCTCCCACATCGACTGCAGTAATTATCCTCTTTACTGATCATCGCCTTGCAATGATCACAGGATTCCTTAATCTCGGTTCCACAATGACTGCAGAAAGCGTTGAACCTACTCTGCAAAGCTCCGCACTTGTAACAGGTTCGGTTATTTTGTTTATAAATCAGATAAACAATGAACCCAACTAAATTCGTAATTAAAATCAGTAATCCCCATAAAGAGGCATTCAACTTCCTTCTACCCGCATTTTTGTAGACCCAAAGAGCTAACCCAATCCAGTAGATTGCCATGATCAATCCTAATAACGCCCCTGTAATTTCAAGGAGCCTTTCCGCATAAGGTATGGGATTTGCCGTCCTGATCATAAGGACTTTGCTTTGGGTGCTTCTGTCCATTAAGTAGTTAAGTAAATAGACCTTTTTCGAGTTAAAATCCGTTTCGTAAGTCAATTCATCCTCAATAGCCTGCCACGCCTGTTGATCATTTGGTATATAATCTTTGTTCAGAATCATGTTTTCTTCTTTTACAACCTTATAAAGCTGATCAGGATTAGAACTGTCCTGGAGGTATCCACTGCCTACTCCATACGGAATCAATTGCAGTCTTGTCTTGTCGCTGATAAGGTTGTTATTGGTTTTAAAAACAATCGTGTTATTCTTATCTAATACCACAACATTATTGATGTCCTTTGAGTCCGAGGCTAGCTTCTGTAGTTGGGTTCTTAACCTATCTGTCACACCCTCTTTTACAAAAGTATCGGAAACCCTTTGATAGTCTATTGCCATGGAAATTTTGTCACGTGATACATACGCTATGCTCAATAGGCAAAGTAGCAAAAGTATCCCCGAAATGACGATATAAGCTAAAGTTGCCTTTTTAAAGTTCAGCTTACGGATCAACTCCTCCAGCCTATTCATTGAGATATACCCCCTCTATTGAAATTAAGCACGAAAGGTGTTAAAAGAGATAATGCCAAACCCTGATAAATCAAAAAGATCCACAAGAAATTTAAGTTAAAGACCTTAAAGAATGCTTGTAACAAGAAAGAAAAAAGTATAAAGGAACAGCTTGAAAAGAATATCTTCTGTAAATTTGCTTCCTTCTGTTTTTCTTTAAGCTGCATACACTTTAAATCAAGCTCCTTGTCTAAGGATGCTAATAAAACGGCTGTCGCCCGTTGTTCAATCTCTTTCATATTCATCTTTCATCACCTTTCTCTAATAATTTTCTTAACCTTACAATACCGTTATGAATCCTGCTTTTTACTGTTTTTGGTTCAAGATTGAGCTGATCACCAATTTCCTTCAGGGTTAGACCTTCGATATATTTCAACTTGATGGCTATTCTTTGTTCTTCGGGTAAATCTTCCATGTTCGCTAAAATCCCTTGCCCGTATAACTTATCAACGACTGTATTCTCAACCTGGATATTGACATCCTCTACATTGAGGTTTTCATGAATAGGGATATTCTGCATAAACTTTTTTTCTTTTCTTAAATAATCGATATAGGCGTTTTTGGCGATCGAGATGACGTAGGTTGAGAATCTTGCCTGACCCGCTGTGTCAAATTTCTCAATATTTCGGATGACCTTTAAAAAGGTTTCCTGGGTTAAATCCTCTGCTGTCTGATCATTATTGGTTATCTTGACAAGGAATTTAACGACAAAAGGGTGATACTGGCTTATTAATAATTGAAATGCTTCTTTGTCCCCCCGCTGACACTTTTTTATTAAGTTGCTTTCCTCCACAATTCACGATCACCTCAATCTTCAGCCAGCATTAGGGATAATAGTTTCTATTTTTGGTCACGCTTCATCCAATCGTGAGACTCCCACTTCAAGTGGGAGTGGGACCCCCGGCTCCGCTTCGGTGGGGGTAGAGTTCCCAGCCGAAGACTCGATCGTTCAACTTTAGTTGAACGAGTTCACTTCCGATAATGCACGATAAACTTCCATCAGCACAATATTTAAACTTAACCAGACTCCACCAAAAACATAACCAGCGACTGTATCACTCGGATATTGTACCTGAAAGAAGATGTCCGTTAAACCTGTGACTATACAAACACCTAGTGTCATGATGAACAGCAACGTGCCAATCCACCTGTTTTTGGAATGACGCAATACCATAAACGAGGCAAAGCCATAGACAACTACAGCTAATAAGGTTTCTCGACTGGGAAAGGTGGAGATAAATCCACTCGGACCCACGCGATGAAAAATAAGTCTCAATCCTTCTTCCAATAGTGCTCCCCCAAAAACGGTAATGAAAAGAAACCCTGTTTCCAGAAGTCGATTCCTGCCTTTGAGGATAATCCACGTCAATATTAGTAACGTCAAGGCAAGCAAGACTTCTGGTGCCGTTGGAAACTTAAACAATTCCATTACATAGGACCAGTTTTCCGGAAAGATCAAGCTAACTAAATACGTAACAATCGTATCAAATTGGCTAAATTCGTGGGCTAAAAAGTCCTGAATAAGTCCAATCAAGACAATCGATAAGCCAATAAAAATTGCAGCAATCCCAACGATAGCCACTTTCATCTTCCCAAGCGAATGAAATATTTGGATACCGTTTTCTAAAGATTCCATAACAATATCAATAATGAGTTCCTTATATTTCCTATAAAAATAAATACATAACAAAACAATTGCAAGAATAATTCCACCTATGATCAGATATTTCTTAATCGCACCGTGAAATTTCTCCCAGTTTGACCCTAAAATCTTGCCTAAAGAAATAAAAGTACCTGTCCAAATAAAAGCCCCGATATAAGCGTTTAAAGCAAATTTTTTATAAGGTATCTTGGCAATTCCTGAGAAATAACCCGTAATATGCCTTACCCCAGGAATAAAGTAAGCGATGACCAGCAAACCATTGCCGTACCTTTCGAACCATTGAGATGTTTTTTCTAACTTATCTGGCCCTAAATGAATGTAGGAACCGTATTTCTGAAAAAAAGGAGTACCTAAAGTGCGGCTAATAAAGTAGGAAATCGTAATGCCCGCTATAACACCCATAGTTGCAACAATAACACTGAGCCCCCAATTTAGCTTCCCTTGAAATACAAGAAACCCACAGTAGGTCATCAAACTTTCCCCCGGTGTCGGAAAAGCTATAAGTTCAAGCATGAGTGCTACAAATAATACAATATACCCATAATTATTGAATAGATCAGTGATGAAATGCATGATTATCCTCCTGGTGAGTCAACTTAACTAAATCTCTTCTTAGGCTACCATTTTCTGGTGTTTCATATTCTGTTTAACCCTTTATTAATTACACGTTTAAAATCAGAAAAAGTTTTAGCTCGTTAGTAAATAATATCTCATTTATTCTATGAGAGCACAATAAAAGACCTCCATCCGTTCAAAATGGGTGGAGATCTTAGTTATCTTGCTATAAGGTAATCTGAGCATGACCGAGCAATTTCTGGAACAGATGACAATTGGCCTCACGTGAATTTGTCGATATCTTAATCCAATTACAGAATGAGTGTAAGCGCACTTAAAATCTTATGCCTTGCAACGTGAAAGTAATGGCTATCATAAAGAAAATGTCCATATGTCTTCTACAATGGTTTATTCTAAAAACGATATTTTTGAAGGATGTCCCTGTTAACTCCGAGCAATTGAAGATAGTGCCAACTAACGTTTGATTATCAAAACATACATCCGACAAATCCGAATAACTAAAATCCGTATGATTAAAGTTTAGCAATCATGCAATCGCCATCTTGATGTTTGTACTAAGAGGCGGTTTAGGTAACAAATGATAAGGCAAGCAAGTCGAACTGTAGGCCTGCTTGCTACAAGATCAATATCTAAGTGCAGTTTTTAAAACCCAAGGGTAATTAAACCCCTTGGTTGTTTCATTGTTCTCAAAAATATAGATAATATCTCAAAGGTTATGATAGTGTAATGGATATAGTCATATATAGTCCTTATCAAAAAGACCGGAATCAGTCTGGTCTATTTATAGAATATCGCGAAAGGTTTAGTTGATGGAATAATAGTGTAGGCACTTGGGGAGGCATACGAATGGACCGGGGTTTGGTACGCGGCGCAACATTGGTTCTGCCGGATCGAATTGGACTACATTTAGAAGGTCCCTTTATAGCGGAGGAGTTCCGAGGCGCACAAGCAACGGAACTGATTTGGGATGGAGCTAGAGATGGGAGTGCACAATTCTTGGCTAACCTGCTGCGCGAGTTTCCAGGTCTCTTGAAGATCCTGACGTTTGCTCCGGAACGACCGGATGGACGAGACCTTGCTGAGGTTTGCCTAGAGCATGGCGTAATCCCCTCAGCCGGACATACCGCCGCCGATTTAGCTCAGATGGAACTGGCTGTGCAGTGGGGTGTGCGGCATATTACCCACGCGTTTAATGCCATGCCCGCAACTCATCACCGTAACCCAGGCATATGCTATAACAATGCTTCAATTATCTAGCCCTATAAATGCCCCCCATATTAGGGCTGATATAGATTGAAAGTAAAATCCCCACAAAATGGTTGTGGGGATTTTAAACTTCAGATATCGACTGTCCGTTGATCATTTCTACAACTCATCTGACTTAGTCAATCTCGTAATCTGTCCTCCTCTTGTCCCTGCACCCATAACCTTTAAAAGTTCGTCTGCGATTGTCAGATCAATCGTTGGTTGTTTCTGAAATGCTCTGATAAGCTCTCCTCTGGTGACCTCAGAGCCACTTAAAAGAAGATACAAAATAAGAACGAGTGGTAATCTTAGTAAGTCCGCTAATTCCTCTGGATAGCAATTGTTCTCTGGGAATCCAGCTAAAATAACCGATCTGACTGTTTCCTCCGAAAGAAGCTCAAGCTCCCATAATTTAAACCTGTGGTCATATTATGTGGAGTAACGAGCAGTTGCCAATATGCGTGGCCTTTTACAACAAGAAAAGAGAATTTCAAGCTAATTGATTATTACATTCTTAAGCAAATAAGCCATCGTTTTCTTACGATAGCTCAGAAGAATTAACTTTTTTTACTTTTAATGAAGGAATGTCCTGAAAGTGTACACCTCTGAATTTAATCCCTATGGATATAAACGCCACTATATTTTCGTAATTGGTTTCAAATAGGTTTGTTTAAGTGTCCATGCAGATCTTCTTTAAAAAGAATCGACAGGTAATCCCTCATACCATTCAAGACACGATAAACTGATACGAATTCCCCTTCAATCTTGTAAAAGATGAGATACATCCCACATACAAGAAAGCGATAATCCGTTTTTATGTTAATTCTTGAACCGAGAGATGCACCCATATGAGGAAACTCTGCCAGTTTTTCAACCTTGGCATAAATATCGTTACCTGTTCGTTCGGCTGCAACTGGATTGTCCTCGGACATATAAGCCTTTATCTCCTGGACATCAGCTATTGCAACAGGGTTGATTCGGATTATGAATTTCACTCTCAGACCTCCAATGCTTTCTTGAGATCGTCAAGTGATTTCCATTCCTCTCCTGTTTTAACAGCATCCTCTGCCTCGGAAAGCTTGGACAGTAGCTTTATTACTGCTTGTTGTTTTTCGTACTCCTGGATATCTAAAAGGACATAGCGGCCTCTGCCGTTTTTAGTCAAAAATACTGGTTCGCCAATCTGACAGGAACGGAGAACATCGTTATAGTTTCTTAGATCTGATACCGGTTTAATATTCGGCATTTTCACACCTCCACAGCTTGTTGTTAGCATTATATGCAAATAATTCGTAAAATACAACCCCAATTTTTACAGCATTATTGAAAAAATCTTTGCCATTGAATATCTCGTTGAACTTTCGCTTCCATTGCTAAATATTCTATACTTTGACATACTAATGGCATGGCATGTTAAGATCCAATAAAACGGAGGTTATTATGATACATACCAGCAAACAAGCTAACAAATTAATTAACGAAAAGAGTCCCTATCTCTTACAACATGCTTATAATCCGGTTAATTGGTATCCATGGGATGAAGAAGCTTTCGCTATATCTTCCGGGGATAATAAACCAATATTTCTAAGTATTGGATATTCTACCTGTCATTGATGGCATGTACGTTTCTTGAACCAATAATTACTTTATGAACATCACTCATTGTTTCCTCGAACCACCCTCGCTTTCGACAAGAGAACACATTACTGATTTAAAACCTCAGTTATAGATTCTATTGTTTGAGAATATAAAAAGTCAATATCATTTTGATTAACAACATAAGGTGGCATAAAATAAATCACATTACCTAAAGGTCTAATTACAATACCTTTGTTTAGGCCTTTTTTATACACTTCATAACCTATGCGTTTTTGCGGTTCAAAACTCTGTTTTGTGTTTTTATCCATAACCAGCTCAATAGCTCCAACCATTCCTGTCTGTCTATACTCACCGATATTTTTACTCTCAGAGAAATAGGTATTTGCACACTCTAACATGTACTTTGCGGTAAATTTGTTCTTTGCAACTATATCCTCAGTTTCAAAAATGCTTAGTGACTCATTTGCAACTGCACAAGAAATCGGATTGCCAGTATAACTATGGCTGTGCATGAATGCCTTGTGCTCTAAATAATCACCATAGAAGGTCTCATATATTTTATCTGAAGTTACGGTTAGGGCAAGTGGAAGATACCCTGCTGTAATCCCCTTTGATAGGCACATGATGTCCGGTGAAATTCCTGCATGCTCACAGGCAAACATTTTACCTGTTCTCCCAAAACCAACAGCTATTTCATCTGCAATTAGATGTATATCATATTCATCACATAATTTTCTTAACCTTTTTAGATAAGCAGGTGGATACATTTTCATACCGGCAGCACACTGTATCAATGGTTCTATAATAACAGCACACAGTTCTTCATGATGCAATATAATATCCTTTTCCATGTTCGCAAAACACTCAAAATTGCAATTATCTCTACATTTACCATATACACATCGGTAACAATCAGGGCTTTCAAGACGTAATGTATTGAGCAAAAGTGGATTAAAAATGTTGCTATATAAATCAAGATCTCCTACTGACAAAGCACCTAAAGTCTCACCATGATATGCGTTTTGCAATGCCGCAAACCGTTGTTTTTTTATTTTTCCCGTTTGTTGATGATACTGAAAGCTCATTTTTAATGCAACTTCGATAGCAGACGAACCATTATCTGAAAAGAAAACTTTATCTAATCCATCAGGAGTAATATTCACTATTTTTTCTGCAAGCTGAATAGCAGGTTCATGGGTAAAATTTGCAAAAATAACGTGTTCCAGTTTTTCTATTTGTTCGTTAATTGCTCTATTTATCCTGTTGTTTGAGTGTCCAAAAAGATTTACCCACCAAGAGGATACAGCATCTAGATATCTCTTCCCGTTTATATCGAAGATATAAGCACCCTTTCCGTTTTTTATAACGATTGGTTTAAGTTCTTCATAGTCCTTCATTTGAGAGCATGGATGCCAAATATATTTAAGGTCTTTTTCCACAAGATTCATATACTCAAATCTCCTTTCAAATCTCCTTATATAAGCTGCACAGCATATCATTTTGCACATTCAGCCTTTTTGCACCTTTCTCTACCATTGCAATCACCTCGATGCCAGTCAACCTTTCTATAATCTGTTTGTTATCCCTGTGCATAAAGCTTTTGTCGTCATAATTATTAAGAATAATTCCTCTAATGCAAATACCCTGTTGTTTTACATATTCAACTGTCAAAACAGTATGATTTATTGTTCCGAGTTCTGCTGAAGCAACTATAAGCACTTCAAGCCCTAGTTTTTTAATAATATCAGTCAGCATTATCACTTCACCATCTAACCGTATTGGACATATAATGCCACCGCTTCCCTCAACCGTTATATACTCAAATTCTGATTTAATCCGATTAAAATGACTATAAATATTATTAAGTTCAATAGTAACGTTTTCAAGTTCTGCCGCTAAATGTGGTGAGACAGGAGTTTTTAAAATGTAGGAAACATAATCATTCGGTTCTTTTTCAATTTTTGCACAATCAAACACAAGTTTGGCATCACCAGCAATAATCTTTTCGTTGATTATTTCTGCTCCGCTAAGTACCGCTTTATAGTACCCTGCATTTATTCCATGATCACATAAAGCTTTTGTAATTAATGCAGTAATGTAGGTTTTACCAACATCTGTACCTGTTGCAGTGATAAATATTCCTTTACTCATAGCATTTGCACCTTATACCCGCAGCCACTTATTATTTCTTTATCTTCTTTAATAGATATACCGCTTGTAGTAAGCATATCACCCGTGATAGCAGCATTAGCTCCAGATAAGAAAGCTCTCTTACCTTTGTCAGCAAGCAACCCCCTGCCTCCTGCAAGGCGAATTGCGCCATCAGGAATGATAAACCTGAAAATAGCAATTGTTCTTAGTACCTCTTCGTCGGAAAGCTTTGGGTTATGCTCCAAAGGAGTACCTTCAATAGGGTTTAGAATATTAACAGGTATGGACCTAATGCCAAGCTCTCTTAAATCCATCACCATATCCAATCTATCCTCAAATTCTTCTCCAAGCCCCAAAATACCACCGCTACAAATTTCAAATCCTACCTGTTGAGCATTTTTAATTGCCGTTATTTTGTCATCATACGTATGCGTAGTGCAGATATTTGGGAAAAATCTTCTTGATGTCTCAAGATTACAATGATATCTTGTAACCCCTGCTTTTTTAAGCAGTTTGAACTGCTCATAGGTTAATAAGCCATGAGAAGCACATAACGATATGTTACATTTTTCTTTAATTGACTTGTATGTATCGCAAATATCCAAAATCTCATTATTATCCAAACCACGTCCAGATGTAACAACTGAGAAGCGAAGCACGCCTTTTTGGTAATTGGTTAAAGCACTGTCTAAAATCTCCTCTCCACAAAGTAGTGAATACTCCTCGACACAAGCTTTAAAATGTACTGACTGGGCGCAATATTTACAGTTCTCTGAACAATTCCCACTTTTTCCATTAATTATTGTGCATATATCAAAAGCGTTTTTACATAAAACTTGTCTAATCTCATTAGCCAACGCTAACAGTTCATCAAGGGGCCAATCATAAAGTAATAGAGCCTCTTCCTTTGTTATTCTGTAACCATTAATAATATTATTTTTTAGTTTTTTAATATAAGACATCTACAAACACCACCAATATTCCTTAAAATTTATTTAGATATTCACTTATATATCTCTCTGCCCCCAGCCAAATAAACACTGATAGGTGGCAAACACCCCCTGCTCATTAATAAACATCGAATCATAGCTCTTCATGAGAGAAAAAATGCCAGAACCTATCCCCTGTACAACCAGTTCCCCATCAAGGTAATTATTAGCCCCAATCTTTTTTAAAGCTCTTAAAAATTCGCGGCACGAACTAAAATATTCTTGTTTTGTGACTTCTTCTACACTAACAAACTTAAATCCAGTTCTAATTAAGTAGTCATGAAGGCATTTGCCTTCAATAAATGGTTCCCTTTTTGTGTGCCCTTCACGGCAACTTAGCTCATGTTGGGTATTAACCTTTGAGCTATTATTCAAGCAAACATATAATTCCTTAAAGGTTCCGGCGCCAATCGTGCTAAAAATCAGATAACCATCGGTATTTAACAATGCATAGTACTGAGCTAAGGGCTTGGCATAGTCGGTAAACCACTGAAAAACTACATTGGATACAATTAAGTCAAAGGATGGGGCGCCTAGTGATTCGTTACCTATTTGCAGCTTTTCCCCATCAGCTATTAAATAGCTAATATTGGCAAAACCCGATAACTTTTCTTTAGCTAAATCGATCATTTCCGGAGCAATGTCAACCGCTGTAATTAGGGCTTTTGGGTATTCTCTGGCAAGGAGTTCTGTAAAAAAATCCAGTACCACAGCCGATCTCTAATATGGTCTGAAAACAACGCCCTGTGCTCTTAATCTTGGCAAGAAGTTCCCTAGCCATCTCCTTCTGAACTATAGCATAATCGTCATAAGTAGCTGCACTTTGACCAAATTTTTTTTGCACCTGCACTTTATCGACCATCATAGAACAGATAACCACTCCTCTAGAACTTGATGAAAATTCCTGAATTCAATTAAGAATGGGATGTGTCCAACTCCGGGGTAACTGACTAATTGGGCATAGGGTAACTGCCGTTCAATAAAATTAGCGCCCTCTAAGGGACAAAGGTTATCCTCTTCACCATGAAGCAACAAAGTAGGACAAGTAATATTGGGCAAATATGCCCTGACATCAGCTTCCATCAGAAAATCTAAACCAGACTGGGCTTCGAGAAGATCCCATATCCGTCCATGGCAGAGGTAATTGTCTATAATTTTGTCATCCAATTCCCGAGCCTGCTCCTTAGAACTAAACATCAGCTTGTAAAAATCATTGAATGTTCTCTCTGGATTTTTGCTTAGTCGTTTTTTTATTTTTGTTACCAAAACTGAAGGAATACCTCCCTGATAAAGCTCGTTATTTTCAAAATCTGTATCCTTGAGAGAGGTTCTGCTACTCAGAACCGAGGTCTGTGTTTCTGCTAGAAATTTACTCGTTCCACTGACTAATACCAATCCCTGTACTTTATGTAGAAGGTAACTTGCCACCTGGATGGCAACAAGGGACCCCATAGACCAACCTACCAAAACTACTCTAGTCAGACCCTTTTGCTCAATCAACTCAATCACAGCATCTCGATAACTATGCATATTTTTCATTGAAGGCAAGTTAATAGTATACAAGCGATATTTTTGTTCTAGGTAGTTTTTGGTCTCCTGCCAGATACTTTCATCACAGGCCCAGCCATGAATAAGTACGATATTTTTTATCTCCGTTCACTTCCCTCTTAAATTATCCCCAGTTCCCGACCGATAAGCTTTATCTGTTCCACTGCCCAAGCCAAATCTTCTCTGCTGTGAGTGGCCATAATAGTCAAACGTAAGCGGGCTGCCTTGGGTGGTACCGTTGGCGGCCTGATAGCCACTGCTAAGATATTTACATCAAAAAGGCGGCTACTAAACTCCAGAGTTGCTTCATTATCCCCTACCAAGATAGGAATAATCTGGCTTTCACTGTTTAACAAATTAAATCCTGCCTTGGCTAGTTCTCCCCTCACCCAAGAAGCTTTAGCCAAAACATCTTTTTGCCTCCAATTCTCCAGTTGTACTACCTGAATGGCCGCTTGGATACTGGCCACGACGGCTGGTGGGAGACCCGTGGTGAAAATAAAGCTGCGAGCTTTATTACACAGATAGTCTATTAATACTTTCCGCCCAGCTACATAGGCACCGGAACAGCCGAAAGCCTTACCCAATGTACCCATGTTAATTTCTACCAGATCAGAAATCCCGTAGAAATCCGCTAATCCCCGGCCGTTTTCTCCAAAGACTCCACTCCCATGGGCTTCATCTATCATCAAAACCGCTCTGTACTTTTCCTTTAATTCTACTATTGCAGGAAGGGGAGCAAGGTCTCCGTCCATACTAAAGACACTGTCAGTGACAATCAATTTACGACTGTAACCCTCCGCCTTTTGCATACACCGCTCCAAATCTGCCATATCTATATGTTTATAGCGCAGAATTTCTGCCCCACTCAGGCGGGCACCGTCAATAATACTGGCATGGTTGAGTTTATCACTGATGATTATATCTCCTCTGCCTACCAGAGCCGTAATTATTCCCACATTAGCCGCATATCCGGAGTTAAATATCAGAGCTGCTTCAGTGTTTTTAAACCGGGCTAAGTCTCTTTCCACCTGATCATACAACTCGTAGTTTCCCACTATCAGGCGTGCCGCAGTAGCACTACAGCCCGATTGTTGAATCGCTTGAATGGCTGCTCTTTTCAACATAGGATGATCAGCAATGCCCAGATAATTATTGCTGCTAAGATTTAATAGCTTTTTTCCCTTGATCTCCACCCATTCGGTCGATGCCCCATGTACAATTTTCATCTCTCGGAAAAGATGCTGTTCATCTAATTTATGCAACGCATTTTCCAGATTCGTGTAAAAATTTTTCATCCACTCTGCCCCTTTTTATTGATACTTAGCTTCTAATTCCTTCATAAATATATATTTACTCATTACTATTGTAAACTAGTTATAATATTTTGGTTTACAATAAATATATATTCTATCCAAATAATTGTCAACTTAATGATATTATCTGAGGTATCTCCCTCACTTCAACTCCGGCCTAAAGTACAAACACCACCTTCACCAATTCAACTGAACATTCCGATTAAATATTTACGATTCCTTGCTAAATGTTCTCCATATTGACATACTAATAACATGTCATGTTAAATATCCAACACAACGGAGGTTACTATGGGAAATACCAGCAAACAAGCCAACAAACTACTTGACGAAAAAAGTCCGTATCTCTTGCAACATGCGTATAATCCAGTTAATTGGTATCCTTGGAATGAGGAAGCTTTTGCTAAATCTAAGAGGGAAAATAAACCAATATTTCTAAGTATTGGATATAGCACCTGCCACTGGTGTCACGTCATGGAACGGGAATCCTTCGAAGATGAAGAGGTTGCAGCATTACTCAATCGCTACTTTATCTCCATTAAAGTGGACCGTGAAGAACGTCCGGATGTTGACCATTTGTACATGGCTTTCTGCCAAGCTCTGACCGGGTCCGGCGGTTGGCCGCTGACCATTATGATGACTCCCCAGAAAAAGCCGTTTTTCGCAGGCACATACTTTCCAAAAACTCAGCGCTATGGACATAAAGGGATTATGGAACTCTTGGAACAAGTAGGAACTCTCTGGGAAACAGATGAAGCAAAACTGCGCGGGTCTAGTGAGGAGATTGTATCTGCTGTACAATCCCAACGGTCAATCCCGACCAAACCCTCTCCCCTATCCTCTCCGATCAACGACCTCGCCTCCCCGAACGACCAAGGCACAGGTTCCGAAGCTTTTCAGGCTTGGGGCAAAGAGATTATCGCAAATGCTTATCGTGTTTTAGCTCATAGCTTTGACGCGCGTTACGGCGGATTTGGTCGTGCTCCAAAATTCCCCACGCCCCATACTTTAACCTTTCTCCTGCGTTATGCTCAAGACCACCCGCAGGACAAAGCTCTAGAAATCGTTCGCAAAACACTAGATGGTATGGCCCATGGAGGTATCTATGATCATGTTGGTTTCGGGTTTGCTAGGTATAGTACAGACGAAAAATGGCTTGTCCCTCACTTCGAAAAAATGCTTTACGATAATGCCCTACTCGCAATAGCATACTTAGAAAATTATCAAGTTAGTCATCTTTATAGGGATGCTCAAATCGCAGAGCAAATTTTCGCCTATGTACTTCGAGACATGACCTCCTCTGAAGGAGGTTATTACTCTGCAGAAGATGCTGACGCCGAAGGAGTGGAGGGAAAATTCCATGTTTGGACTCCTGCGGAAATTGAAGCTGTGCTGGACAAAGAGACCGCCGCTAAATACTGTGCGACCTATGACATTACTCCAAAGGGTAACTTTGAGGGGAAAAGTATTCCCAACCTTTTACAAGGATCGTTAGGGAAAATCATTCACGAGGGCACTCAATCTGAAGATGGCGTGTTGCAATCCCTAGCGACAGCACGCCAAACTATATTTGAGACACGTGAGAAACGCATTCACCCCCATAAAGACGATAAAATATTGACAGCCTGGAATGGGCTTATGATTGCAGCAATGGCCAAAGGGGCCCAAGTCTTAGGAAATACGCTCTACCTCGATGCTGCAGAAAAAGCTGCCAACTTCATCCTGACCCACCTTCGTCGCAATGATGGTCGGCTCTTAGCTCGTTTCCGTGAAGGGGATTCTGCCCTTCTTGGGTACTTAGACGATTATGTGTTTTTGATCTGGGGACTCCTAGAGCTCTACACTGCTGGTGGTAAACCCTACCACCTTCAAATAGCGCTTCAACTTCAAGCCGAACAAGATCGACTCTTTAGAGACGAAGAGGAAGGTGGATACTATCTTACTGGTTCAGATGCCGAAGAACTTCTTTTCCGCCCTAAAGAAAGCTATGACGGAGCCCTGCCTTCAGGCAACTCGATCACCGCACTCAACCTCTTTCGATTCGCTCGGATGACTGGCGACGAACGATGGGAACGTAAAGCTGAACAACAACTCCTTGATTTTCGACCGGTTCTTGAGGAACATCCTTCAGGCTACACCGCTTTTCTTCAAGCTCTCCAGTTTGCTCTTCATCCTAGTCAGGAACTGATTCTTGCTGGTTCTCTCAATACACCTGAACTACCAGAGATGCGTAAACTATTCTTTTCTACGTTCCGTCCCTATGCTTCTGTTCTATACCAAGAAGGAAACCTTATCGAAATTGTCCCCTGGATCCAGGATTATCCTATCATACCTAACCAAATGACTGCCTATTTATGTCAAAACTTCACTTGTCAACGCCCAGTACACCAAATTGAAGCATTTAAAGCCCTTCTAGAAAACTCTTAGACAATCAAATAAGCCTGCCAATATGGCAGGCTTATTTGATTAGCCTAATAAGACCCTACTTCTATTACAACTACTTTTAATTATTGAGCCTTAATTCACAAAAAGTATCAGCGATTATCAACTGCTATGATCATTAGTGACGGATAATCGGCTAAATTATAATCAATAGGTATCTGAAGCGGTTGTTCGTTTTCATAAAAAACTCGCACAAAGGGACGATTTGGAAAAGCTCTGTTCTGTTTTACAACATTCCCTCTCTGATTATTGCTTAAGACAATACCTGACCCAGTGGGATATACAGAAATATTCTTCTTGAAAACTTCTAATATTCGCGGTTCAAAATGAATATTTCCTTGTGAAATAATATATTCATAGGCATCATTTGTTTCCATAGCCTTTCTATAAACCCGTTTACTTGTCAAAGCTTCATACACATCAGCGACTGCCGCTAATCTACCGTACTCATGAATTTCGCTTCCTTTTAGCCCCCTAGGATACCCAGCACCATTCCATTTCTCTTGGTGCTGAAAAGCAATGTGGGCAGAAAGCAAACTAAAATCATTGTTCTTGCGTAGAATATCAAACCCATTAATCGTGTGTCGTTTAATTTCCCCAAATTCTTCTTCTGTCAGAGGTGTCTTCTTATTAAGAATTCGCTCTGGTATCTTGATCTTCCCTATATCATGCATGAGAACTCCCATACCCAGTTCAATCAACTTTTGTTCTGAATATCCGGAAGCAATGCCCAAAATAAGCGCAATAATGGTAGTGTTGACTGAATGGTGATACGTGTAATCGTCATACCCCTGAATTTCTGATAAATTTCCCAGAATATCTGTACTAAACAATAGATCATTGATCATGTGTTGGACAGACGATCGAACGTTTGCCACTACTAAAGAACCTTCTAAACCACTTTCAATGTAACTGCTAACATTTTTAATGGTCTTATAGGCAACCTCACGGGTTTGACTTGTAATTGCTAAATGAAATTCTACGTCCTCTAGCCGATCATCCTGAATAAATAAGACATCATAACCCATCAATATTAATCGGTTAATGTAAGAAGCAGTTACGCGTACCCCTGACTGTAATAAAACCCTGCCAGAAGAGTTGATCACTGGACGCGCAAGAACTGATCCTTCTTGAACATAACGAGTGTTTACCAAACGCATTGAATTCTCACCTTACCCAAATTCGTCTTGTTACCTCTAAACGATTTAGTTCGTCAAAATTCCCTAAAAACCTTTAGAAATTACGTGATCATGAAAATTTTTCCCATAAGTCCTATAGACGCCTTCGATCCCTCGCAATCCTGATTATTATATTTATGATTTCTTTTGAATTTCCTTTGAATTTCTTAGTTTTCAAACTTTAATCAAAAACTAATTATTTTCAAACCCGCCAGAAGGACTAAGGTTATCCCAATGGGAACAACGAATCTGACTAAGAATAAAAATACATCGGCTAATCCTTGATTATTAATTTGACCATTATTTGATATTTCCTGATAAACCTTGCTCTTCCCCCACTGCCAACCCACAAATAAAGCAATAAAGATGCCTCCTAGTGGAAGAAGTATATTAGAAGTTATAAAATCATAGAAATCAAAGAGGTTTTTGGAAAAGATTGTGACATTGGCTAAGATGCTATTCGAAAGAGTCGCGGTGGATCCTAGTAATCCTATTCCCAAAATTGTTACCAAGGTTGATTTTCGTCTTGACCAATTATGCTGCTCTGTGAAATAGGCAACTGGAACTTCTAGAAGAGATAACATAGCTCCGGTTGCGGCTATTGCCGTAAGAACAAAGAATAGGACCATAAAGACACCGCCAAAGGGCATGGAACTAAAGACGGTAGGAATGGTAATGAACAACAACGGTGGTCCCGCATTTGGTTCAAAGCCAAACGCAAAAACAGCTGGAAAAATTGCAATGCCAGCCATTAGAGAAACCAACGTATCCGAAAGAGCCACCTTTAGAGCCATCTTAGGTAGGTTTTCGTTCTCACCCACATAACTGCCATAGGTAATCATCGCACCCATTCCGACACTCAGCTTGAAAAAAGCTAGTCCTAACGCTGCTAAAATGACACTGACAGTTATCTTGGAAAAATCAGGTTTAAATAAGAAGGAAAGTCCTTCCGAAGCGCCCGGAAGTGTTAATGACCGAATATCGATGACTATTAACAGTATAAAAAGAATTGGCATCAGGACTTTTGTTACCCGTTCAATACCTTTGGCCACCCCAGCCATAATGATGGTCCCGGTCACTAATAAGACAAACATTTGCCAAAACAGGGGTTCACCGACCCCGGACACCAGTGTATTAAAAACAAGAGACGTTTCTTTCGGATTAGTTGACAGAAGCCCTCCGCCAGCCGCTTTAAAGATATAAGCATAAACCCAACCTGCAACCGAAGTGTAAAACGCCATAATCAAGAAGGCGCTTAACACTCCTGCACCTCCTACTAAAAACCAAGGTTTTTTAGGTTGCAAGACTTTAAATGCCCCCACTGCATTCGACTTTGTGTTACGACCAATCAGATGCTCAGATAGCATCACCGGCAAACCCACTAGAGCAAGACAGACTAAATAGATCAATATAAAAGCAGCGCCACCGTTTGCGCCTGTAACATACGGAAATTTCCATATGTTTCCCAATCCAACTGCTGAACCGAGCACCGCGGCGATGACACCAATACTACTTGAAAAACCTTCGCGTTTTTTTAGATTATCTTGTTGCAAAGATATTCCCCCCTAATTCTTGTTCTTTCTTTTAACTTTATGTGTCTGGCCACACTGTTAAATATCATACCTAAATAAGCCTTCTCTGTAAATGATATTATTTTCCGAAGAAGGCTTTTATATCATGATTTAAAACCCTATCTTGAGTGTTCTTGAGTAAAGTGTTTATAAAACTGTCTCCACCAACCGAAATTGACCCACATCCACCAACCCTAAATCCGTTATCTTCAATTCTGGGATCACTGGCAGAGAAAGAAAGGCTAAGGTCATAAAAGGGTCGACATTCCTACTAATTCCAAGGGTCAGCGCCTTTTCGTGTAACTCATCAAGAATTCGGACGACTTCTTCAGCATCCTGGTCTGTCATGAGACCCGCAAGTGGCAAGGGTATTTTCCCGATCACGTGATTCCCAGCGACCAAGCAAAGTCCTCCTCCCATATCGACACAGGTTTGGATCGCAAGACTCATTTCTTCATCGCTCATCCCCACGACTACTAGGTTATGCGAATCATGGGCAACGGTAGAGGCAATAGCCCCCCTTTTTAAGCCAAGCCCTTCGACAAATCCTACCCCTACATTCCCTGTTCCATGATGCCGTTCGAGCACAGCAATCTTTGCAATTTTTTGCTTGGAATCTGTTTGGACACATCCGTCTATGACCGGAAGTTCTCGGATCAAAGCTGACGTAACTAGAGAATGACTCTGAACTCCAATAACCCGGACCTTGACAAACTCTGAAGCTTCATCATCTGAACCAGTCTCTAAACCTGAATCTAGATTTCGTTTCGTCGAAACTCTTAGTTTTGAAGGAGACCAATTACCAAGATGAACACTCTCCGTAAGTCCTGAAATACTGAAGCGTGAAAACCGCGGACGCTCCCCTCTAGTACTTTGTTTAACTCCCCGCCAATAGACTTCCTCTATTTCAAATTGATTTAGGTCTTTTAAGATGACAAAATCGGCTTGATAACCTGGAGCAATAGCACCCAAACCCGAAAGTCCAATCGCTCGAGCTGCATTAATAGTCGCCATTTGGATCACTTGGATTGGGTCCATCCCTGACTTAATTGCTAACCGTACCAGATTGTCAATGCTCCCTTCATGGATTAAATCAGTCGGATGGCGATCATCCGTTACTAATAGACATTGTCCAGAGTTTTTGGACGTTACTGCTGGTAAGAGATCCATCAGGTTTTTAGCGGCACTGCCCTCTCGAAGCATAACATGAAAACCACGGCGTAATCGGTCTCTCACCTCTTCAACTGTTGAACATTCATGTTCAGTATGTATTCCAGCTCGATAATAGGCGTTGAGATCCTGCGGGGAAATCCCGGGAGCATGTCCATCTTTAAATGAAAGGGGAAGTTCTAACTTTTCCACCATGTCTGGTCGTGCTTGAATTACTCCCTGAAAATCCATAACTTCCCCAAGTCCAATGACTCTGGGATGTCCTAAAAACTCGGAGAGTTCCCTAGCTCTAAGACTAGCCCCAGATGTTTCTAACTTAGTCGCAGGAACACAGGAGGGTAGAGCGATATAGGCATTAAAGGGTAAAGGGTTGACACTATCGAGTATGTAACGAATTCCGTCAACTCCTATGACGTTGGCGATCTCATGCGGATCTATGATAGCCGTAGTTACGCCGTGTGAAAGAAGGAGTGAGCAAAATTCCTCAGGACTGAGCATTGAGCTTTCGATATGGACATGTCCATCGATCAGCCCAGGAACAACATAGTTCCCACACAAATCCAACTCCTTCTCAGCATCCGTAAACGAGCCAATTCCGACGAAGTAACCTTGGTGTATCCCTATTTCCGTTTCATGAATTTCGCCCGAAAAAACATTCACTAACCTAGCCCTTTTCAGAACCAAGTCAATTTTAACAAGCCCCCGAGCCTCATCCATTCTCTGCTTAAAACTCGACATGCTAACACCCCTTTTCAGTGCGAGTCAGGGACGGTTCTTGGACTTGCACGAGCAAACACAAGAACCGCCCCTGAACTTGTTGAACTTATGATGAAATTGAAGCACAAGAACCAGCCCTATACTTCCCCTCTAAAGAAGTCCCACCCGCTTCATGACTCGATTCAGACTACTTGTCGCGCTTTCTTTGAGCCGAGGGACATCCATCGTCAGAAGCTGTCGATCCTTCATTACGATTTGCCCATCCACCATGGTGAGGCGAACATCAGATGACGTTACCTGATAAACTAGTTGTGAATAAACATCAACGTGTTCATTAGGCCAAGTGTGTAAACCCTGTAAGCATATCACTGCCAAATCCGCCTTTTTACCAACTTCTATACTTCCCAAATCGTGCTCATGCCCTATGGCCCGTGCTCCACCTAGAGTAACTAGTTCAAATACTTTTTGGGCAGGCATGACGGTCGGCCCGTGAAGGGGTTTTTGGATTAAAGCTGCGTGACGCATCTCTCGAAATCCATCAAGATTATTATTACAAGGTGCTCCATCCGCGGCCAAAGAAACCTCCGCTCCGCGTTTGATAAGTTCCGGAATTGGCGCAATTCCGGAAGCTAATTTCAAATTTGAAGAAGGACAATGTGAAACTCGCGTTCTTGTCCTAATCAAAATTTCTTTTTCAGCCTCATCTAACCAGATACAGTGGGCTAAAATGAGCTTTGGACCGGTTAGCCCGACCTTATCCAAATAAATAATATTACGCATCCCTCGAGTGCTTTCCACAAGCTGGATTTCAGAGCGATTTTCGGACGCATGGGTGTGTACAAAGGCATTTTTCTCACAAGCAAGCCGTGATACTTCTTTCAATAATGTATCGGTACAGGAAATAACGAAACGCGGCGTAAACGCTACTTCAAGTCGCCCATTTCCTTTTCCGTGATATTTTTCATATAAATTGACGCTTTCTTGCAAGGAATCTTCCGTCGACTCTTGTAAGGAACGTGGGATATCTCCATTACTATCGTCCATCATAACCTTCCCACTCAAAGCTCTCAAACCACTCGAGAGAATGGCCTCAAAGGCATGTTCAGTATGATGCACAGTTTCCATATCTACAATGGTCGTTGTTCCTCCAAGAAATAATTCACCAATCCCAAGTAATGCGGAATCGTATAAGGACTCTGGGTCATGTCCACCTTCCAGCGGCCAAATTCTTTGTTTAAGCCAGTCTAAGAGCTCCAAATCATCAGCCTGTCCCCGAAACAATGTTTGACATAAATGAATGTGCGTTTGTATCAAACCGGGAATGAGCAAATCTCCCCGTAGATCGATCACTTGATCAGCAGGCTGGTCAATAACTCCTCCGACCTCAACGATCCGAGATCCATCGACAAGCAGATCCCCATGAATAAGCTCGCGTTGTGCGTTCATAGTCACAATATTCCCATTTTTAAAAAGAATACGCATCCTTTTTCCTCCCTTTCCCTTCCGCGAAAGGCACTCCTCGCCAACCGAATGGCGCACAGTGTTTCGTTTTGACTCTATTGAGCCAAGTTAATCTAATCTATGGAGTAGGCATTCAAGGCGCGACATTTGATGTATGATATCCGAGGTTGAACATCGTACATCAAATGTCTTTAAAAATCACTGCGTCTTTAAAGGTTTCGACAAATCATTAACCGCCACCGAGAATAAAGTGAATGATAAAGAGACCCGTTAGAACATACGTAACAGCATTGTTATCCTTGAACTTACCAGTTACCAATTTTATGATCGTGTAAGACATAAATCCAAAAGCTAAACCTTGAGCAATTGAAAACGTTAATGGCATCATAACAATCGTCATAAAAGCTGGGAAAGCTTCTGTGAAATCATCAAATTTAATTTGAGTCACTTCACTCATCATCAAGACACCCACCAAAATAAGAACAGGAGCGGTTGCTTGTCCAGGAATTAACCCAACCAGAGGGGCAAAAACCAGGGAGATCGCAAAAAGAACAGCGACTGTGACAGCCGTTAAACCGCTTTTACCACCTTCAGCGACGCCCGAGGCACTTTCAATGTAGGAAGTGACTGTGGGAGTTCCTACAACAGCTCCGAACATGGTTCCGACGGAGTCGGCCATTAAGGCTTTTCCAGCACGAGGTAGATTTCCGCTCTTGTCTAAGAGTCCTGCTTTACGTGATACCCCAAGTAAGGTTCCAATATTATCAAACAAATCAACAAACGTAAAAGCAAAGAGAATGGAGATGAAACCATACTTTATAGCTCCCATAATATCTAGTTGAAATGCCACAGGTGCAATGGCTGAAATAGGATTAGAAGTGGAGACAAAACTCGAAATACCGGTAGGCCAAGGGGAAACACCCATGATCATACTGAAAGCAGTAGTAACGACGATCCCAATTAATAAGCCGCCTTTAACTTTCTTAGCCATTAACCAAGCTGTAATAATCAAACCGAAGACAGTCACAAGAACACCCGCTGACTTCATATCCCCTAGCGTAACGAACGTAGCCTTATCAGCGACAATTAGTCCACCATTTTTTAGTCCAATGAAGGCAATGAATAAACCAATACCAACTCCAATAGAAAGCCTCAGAACCTGTGGAACGCCCTCGATAATCCACTCCCGTACTTTGGTGACAGTCATAAGGAAGAATACGACCCCGGAAATAAAGACTGCACCGAGCGCTGTTTGCCAGCTCAAGCCCATCCCAAGAACAACAGCGTAGGTAAAGAACGCATTCAGTCCCATACCAGGTGCCAAAGCAATTGGATAGTTAGCATATAGGCCCATAATTAGTGTACCGACCGCTGCAGCAATTGCGGTTGCCGCAAATGTGGCATTTACGGGCATCCCAGCATCTTTCAAAATATTCGGGTTGACAAACAGAATATAGGCCATCGTAACAAAGGTCGTAATACCCGCTAAAACTTCTGTACGTACATTCGTACCTAATTCATTGAGATGAAAAAAACGTTCCAAAAAGCCTTCTGGCTGGTTGGGATTCTTCTTATTTGTAACGGTTGACATGAACAGCCCTCCCATTAAAATAATTTTCTCATGTTTCTTCATAGCTGTAGTTTAATCAAAGTAACAAAAATTATGATAGCTTTAACAATAGTTAACTCACTAAAAGCTACAGTGCCTTTAACTACTTGTTTTAACTACTTGCCTTAACTTTTTGTTTTACCTACCTGCCTTGATTCTCCTCGAATTTCTGGTTTGCTCCTCTAGTCAATATTTCTCTTTATTCTCCCTTTAAATTCGCCTCCTCCTTTTTATCTGCAAGTGCTTGCAGGATCCTTTCTGGCGTCGCTGGTAGCGATGTTATTCTCACTCCCACAGCGTCATCAATAGCATTGATGACCGCCGCAACCGTCGGAAGCATGGCAGGTTCTCCAAGTCCCTTGGCACCGAAAGGACCTGTGGCTTCTGCCTCTTCCACAAAAAAGGCTTCTATATTAGGCACATCTAAGGCCGTGGGAATCAAATAACTAGATAACGCCGGATTCTTGATTTTCCCCTCGTGTAACTCTAGCTCCTCAAGCAGTGCATAACCAATCCCTTGTGCTACCCCGCCAGCAATTTGCCCTTCTACTTGCGTAGGATTGAGGGCTTTTCCCACATCATGAACCGCAACGACCTTGAGGACGTGAACCAGCCCTGTTTCAGTATCCACTTCCACCTCAGCAACCTGACACCCAAACGCATAAGGCCAATATGGTGCTCCCTGCCCGGTTTCTGGATCCACTGGAGTTGAACGAGCTGTCGAACTTTCGGCACTAATAAAGCGCTCACCCTGCAAACGAGCCTGAAAGACCATATCCGCCAAAGGCATTCGACGGGATGGATCTCCTTTGACTCCTATATATCCCCCACTAAGTTCGATTCCTTCAGCAGTTGGGCACGAAAACTTGTGGGCTGCATAATCCAATAGAGAAACTTTCGCTTGGCGAACTGCTCTCAAAACAGCATTTCCAGTATTGTAGGTTTGCCGAGTTGCAGCGGTTGTCCCTGAATCCGGTGTAGCATCCGTATCGGCAGAATAGACACAGATATCCTGAGCTTGAAGCCCAAGTTCTTCAGCAGCAATTTGGGCATAAATCGAATTACTTCCCTGACCCACATCGACCGCCCCTGTCAGAACTGTGGCTGAGCCGTCATCATGAATTTCCACAAAGGCACTTGAGACATCCGGGAAGCCATTCCCGTAACCGGTTCCATACCACGCACAACCCAGACCGATTCCCCGCTTTTTCATAGAATGCCATCCCCCTTCTGGAGATACGGTGCGATTTTTGCAAGACACTGATCAAGTGGGATGCTACCCGTTAAAACTTGCCCGGTAGCCGTCGTACTTCCCACCTTAAAATGATTGAGTAAGCGAATCTCGAGTGCAGAAATCCCCAGCGCCTTGGCTAAGAGATCCATTTGACTCTCATAAGCTAGGACTGTTTGAGCCGCTCCAAACCCCCGCATTGCCCCTGCATATGGATTGTTGGTAAACACGGCAAAGCTATCAATCGATACATTCGGGATCACATAGGGTCCGGTAGCATGCACTGCCGATTTACGCAAAACATTAATACTCCAAGACGCATAAGCTCCAGCATCTCCAACAATTTTAGCTTCCATGGCCACAAGTTTGCCATCCTTGGTTGCCCCAGTCTTATAATACATCCGCATCGGGTGACGTTTAGAATGAGAATAAAACGACTCTTCCCGGGTATTCTCCATTTTTACGGGTCGAAGCGTTGTCAAAGCTAATAAAGCCGCAATAATCTGGAGTGAAATGTCCTCACGTCCTCCGAAAGCCCCTCCAACTGCCAAGGTTTTGACTTGAACTTGGCTAAAACGGAGACCCAAGGCATGGGCGATTTCGCCTCGATCATAGTGGGCGTATTGGGTCGCTGTCTGTACCACCATATGCCCACGTTCATCCACATAAGCGAGCACTGCCTCGGGTTGTAAGAAAGCATGGTCGACATGTTGCGTATTATACTCATTTTCTATCACCACATCTGCCAAAGCCCAACCATCCTCCATCGTTCCGCGACGGATTGGCATATGGTAGAGGACATTTGTCGGCTTGAGCTCGGGATGAAGTGGAAGCGCCTCCGGCAACATGGCTTGCTCTGCGTCGAACACTGCTGGCAGCACTTCGTAATCTATTTCAACGAGCTTAGCGGCTGCTCTGGCAATTTCCATGGTCTCAGCGCCTACCACGGCTACTGGATCTCCGACCATGCGTACATAGTCTGCCAAGACCGGTTGATCCCGGAAAAGCACGCCATGAGAATTATGTGGAACATCCTTGGCCGTCAAGACCGTGACCACTCCCGCTAACTCCAGCGCCTTTTCGGTCACAATGTTTCGGACCCGAGCATGAGGGTAAGGGCTACGCACAACCACCCCATAGAGTTGATCCGGCAAATTCACATCTGCAGGGAATTTGCTCTGTCCGAATACTTTTCCCCAGGCATCTTCTCGGATAACACGAGAACCTACTACATTCGTGTTCATTAGTTTCCCTCCTGAGAGGCCAATTTGACCGCACGCAGGATTTTATCATACCCTGTACAACGACAAAGGTTGCCCGACATAGCCACGGATATTTCATCATCGCTGGGTTTTGATTTCTTATCAAGGAGATTCTTGGCGGAGAGCACCATACCAGGCGTGCAAAAACCACATTGTACCGCTCCCACTTCAACAAACGCTTTTTGCACTGGATGAGGCTTGCGCCGATTCCCCACACCTTCGATCGTGGTTATTTCGGATCCATTCGCTTGAGCAGCGAGAACAAGGCAAGAATTGACGGTTTTCCCGTCAACAATCACGGTACAGGCACCACACTCTCCTTCACCGCATCCTTCCTTTGTTCCCATCAGACCTAAGCGGGTACGCAAAACATCTAATAAACGTTCACTTGGCTCGATGTTCAAAGTGTAAGGCTTATTATTGACCATTAGTTTAATATCCATCATGCGTTTGATCCCCCTTCGGTGATGAATGAGTCAAGAGCCTCTCTAAAAACCCCAGATACTGCTACACGTTTGTACGGTGCTGATGCTCGGGTTCCCAAAGCTTCCCGAACGATTCGTTGAACCTGTTCGACTCCTTTTTCAATCCAAGCTTCATTAATTTCTTGACCGCTCAAATCTTGATTGAGGGCTTCACTAAGGAATGCGCGCCTGCCCACAGCCCCTAAGGCGACTCGAACTTGGGTCACTAGATTACCATCTACTTCAATAGCCACTGCAACACTAAGCCGCGCAATAGCTAAAGCCCTTCGCCGACCTAGTTTAGCAAACCCACTTTGAAAACCTTTTAAAGGAATTCTAAATCCCTGGATGAGAGTATCTTGGGCAAGAAGAGGCGTACGACTCAATAAGCTTTCTAAGGCGATAACCTCATCACCGTTCCCTGAAACCAAATGAACCTCTGCTCCTAAGGCAAGCAACGGAGGGAGTCCGTCAGCAGCAGGGGAACAGTTACCTAGGTTTCCACCGATAGTCGCTTGATTCCGAATTTGTGGAGATCCCATCGTATGGCAAGCAAGCCAAAGAGCATGGGCTTGCTTATAAATAAGCTCGTTGTTTCCCATTTCAGCAAACGTTGCCATACTGCCAATCTCTAAATACCCTTCTGTTTCACGTATCATTTTTAGCTGAGGAATTTTACCGAGATCAATGAGGGCGATCGGCTTAATTTTGCCCGTTTGCATAAACAGTACAAGATCAGTTCCCCCTGCCAAAAAAGCTGCCTCGGATGTCTGGGCAATTTCTACAGCCTCTCTCACGCTCTGTGGTTGAAAATACTTCATTTTCCCACCCCCTCCTTATAATTAAACACAACAAAAAAACGGCCGAATAAAAACTCTATTAACCATCTGCTGGCTCATAGAGAAGCAATTACGGTCGCTTCGTAGAAACCCCTGATCCGATTATCAAGGATATATGAGTTATAAATCATTATACAATTCACATTACAATATACAATTCGCGATGAAATTGAATTCTCCTTCCCAAATAAAAAAATAATTATAAAAAATTATCAATATTCAAGCCTTGGTCCATTAGACTAAGCGTTATCAGTTTTCTTTTAGACAAAGAGGTTTGAGTAAATGGCTTGACAGAATACTTAGCAAAACGGCACTCCCTATCGCCCGGGCTTTCTCGGAAATCGTCCAACAGTATTCCTTATGCCCTCGAGGATCTATGTCTGCAATCTTGACCAATGCTTCAACCGGAGTATCCATTCGCAATAATCCTCGCAGGACTCCATTTATAGCAGAGAAAACCTCCACCTTACCCATTTCGTCCTCAATCTCTCCCAAGCAATCCCCAGCCAGGACCTGTTCCCCAATAATTCGTTTTGCTTTGAACACTCCAGCTTTAGGCGAATAGACAACCCGCTCTTTGGAAACTCCTTCGATGACTCCTGGTATTCCTGTATTTGCTTGCGCCATACCAGAATAAATCAACTGGCCTAAATAATGGCCACGATTTGTCTCGACAACCACATCGACATCGATTTCTGCCGTAAACCCTGGCCCTAACCCAATTGTCATTGGAGCCATATCTCGCTTTGTCCCTAAGTTACGTTTGGCCAGAATTGCATCAACCAATACAGCAGGTTTAAGCTCTGATAACCCTTTTAAATCAGGGTCAACTAAAACAGGAACTTCCCCACCCCGCCAAACATCTTCACATTGATTCGGCTCCTCCACACGGCAAGCTGCAATTCCATCTACTTCGCATCGCCCTTCTGCCACCGCAGTTCCAAAACAGACTGGCCAGCGAACCATGAGTGGCTTTGCCACTTCAGTCATTACAACCCTAAACCCAGCTTTGGCCAAGGTCCAGGCAACTCCAGAGGCTTGTTCTCCAGCCCCACGTACTAATACGACCGGTCCATTCATCGCAAGATTGTTTTTCATCCGCTCTGTTCTCCTCTCCTAAACAATCAGGTTTAGTAACGCTTGATATTCTTCAGGTGTGTCAACATCTTGAAATAGGTGCTCCTCTACTGGAAACTTGCTCCAACGTTCAGGATAGCGATATAAAACTTCCCGCCCTCCTTGTTCCCCTCTAAGAGCCAAAAGTTCGGGTAAATACCGGCGGTGGAAAAACACGGGAGATCCAGATTTATCTCCTGCCATTGGTACAAGGAAGTCTGGATGAGTTCGGAAGACTTCTTGAAGGCAGGCAGACAGACTTGGAACTGATACCCCTAATTGGTCACCAGGTAAAAATCCGATCCATTGCACCTCTGTTTTTAAATCTTGTAATCCCATCTTGATTGTCTCGGCAAGTGGTTGTGGTCCGGGGGCTTGATACCATACTCCATTTAGCGTTTTAAATCTCGCAATGTCCTTTGTCGAAAGGTAGGTCTCTATCGGCTGTCTTGCAACGACAAAAACCTCAGCATGAGCCTGCTGAAGTTCAATTCCTCCTAATACAGTTTGCAGAACATAAGCAAGCACAGTGGATTCTTTCCAGGGTAGTGCTAACTTATCTTTCCCCATCCGGGTAGCTAGACCCGCAGCCATTACCACAAATCGCACCACTGAATCACACCCTCCTTAGCATCCCCTACGGCGAGCCGTAAGTGGGTTGGTCTATTGAGGTTATTAGCCCCCGCTTGAATTTCCGCCCATTTCTGTGAAAGTTCTTTTAGAATATTTATATCCTTAGAAGATTGATTAATCATGGGATTTACTGTCTTTATGATTTCTCCTGGCCCATTCAAGAGAATAACCCAAGCAAAATCCCGATATAGAGTTGAAAAAACAGGAGAGCCTAAGAAATAGTGCCATGAGCTTTCAGCATTCCAAACGCGTCCGAGAAGGTCAGAACACCTTTGAGGCCGGTGAACTTGATTGGGCTGCAGGACGTTTCCCCATAACCCTCGATCCAACACTAACACTGCACAATTTGATTGCAAAGGAATTTGAGGCTCATGGGACTCCCAGCACTTTAACTGAAGACCCCGAGCCCCATCTCCTTCAATAACCCAATGCAAGGTATGCAAGTTAGGGACGGTTCCTGAACTTGCATACCTTGATTTCTTAGTTTGTTCCGACTCTTGATTGTCTTGGCACTTAAACGAAAGAAGATCATCAGAGATGGCAGTATCGACCGCGTTAACGGTGGGACCAATCCACTTCCCGCTTTTATCTTCCACTTTAGCGTACCAAAAACAAGCCTTATCTTGCGATTTGGGCACATCATCACTTATCCAAGCGGTCATGTGTTCCTCCGGGAAAACTTTCGTCGTTGTCGTAGCAATGACCTGCTTTCCGAAAGACTCCAGTTCTTGAGTGATCGAGTGCAGACACGTTGTTTTTCCGCCAGCACCAATAAACGTAACCACCTGTACACGCCGAGTCATATCCCACAAGCCACCAGATCCCCAACCGTTTTGCAGCCCTGTGTCTGAACTAGCCACATTCTTTCTCCTAATGGCGTTTTATTAGTTTTGTTTAGTTTACATTAATTTGAAATAAAGTTCAATGGTTCCACAAGTCTTCACATACCTCTTAAGACTTGTCAATAATTGACTTGTCAACCGTTATTTCTTATAAGGCGTTCCTTGTAAAGGAAGAGATAATCTTAACTTACCATCGAACTTATAATAAGCTGACGCAACTGCAGGGGCAACCGGTATAGAAGCGATCTCTCCTACCCCTTTGGCACCATAAGCTAGCGGGGAGGAATTCTTTTCGATGATAACGGACTCAATTTCAGGCATTTCTGTCGAACGGAAAAGCCCTAGCTTCGCATACTTCACAGTCGGCACGCCTTTGTTGAGTGGGAAATCCTCGCGTAGAGCATACCCTAATCCCATGGCAACTCCGCCTTCGATCTGTCCTTCTATGGCTCTTGGATTGATCGCCCGACCCACATCGTGGGCAGCGACAACTTTTTCAACAATTCCCTGTTCATTTAATAAAACAACATGAGTTGCATAACTATAAGCCACATGGCTAATCGGATTCGGTTTATCTGAATCCATCGGATCCGTCACCCCTAAATATTCACCATCAAACTCATAGCCCTCTAATTCTTCGAACGTTGATTTATGCAAGGCTTGTTGTAATTTAAGCGCGGCTTGACGCACCGCCTCACCACTAAACATGGTCTGGCGCGATGCAGTCGTTGTACCAGAATTGGGAGTCAAAAATGTATCAGGAGCCCCTACGTCAATCTGATGAATGGGTAAACCAGTGGCCTCATTGACAATCTGGGTTGCAATCGTGGCAAAGCCTTGACCTATACAAGCAGCACTAGTAAGTACCAAAGCTTTTCCATTCAGAATCTTGAGTTTTACCCGACCAGTATCAGGGAGGCCCACTCCAATCCCGGTATTTTTCATAGCACATGCAATTCCTGCGGCATGAGGGTGAGATTCATAGACTTCACGGACCGCCCGGAGAGTTTCTTTAATCGCTGTCCCCTCATCCGTGATCTGTCCCGTAGAATTAACCATTCCCGGTTCCAAAGCGTTGATATAGCGAATTTGCCAAGGGGAAATTCCAACCTTTTCAGCCAAAAGATCCATGTTCATTTCAGCGGCAAAGGACGCTTGTGGAACACCGAAGCCCCTAAAAGCTCCTGCTGGAGGATTATTGGTATAAACACAAAGCCCAGTAATATCGACATTTGTTAACTGATAAGGACCGCTGGCATGAGTACAGGCCCGTTGCAAAACAGCTGTTCCCAAGGAAGCATAAGCACCTGTATCCGCCACAATCTTAGCAACCATCACCGTTAGCTTTCCATCTGCATCACAACCGGTTGTGATTTCTAATTCCATGGCATGTCGCTTCGGATGTACTAAAATACTTTCTTGACGGGTAAACGTCAGTTTGACAGGTTTTTTTGTTTTCATAGCCAACAGCGCAGCATGATGCTGAACGCTTAAATCTTCTTTGCCACCAAATCCTCCACCCACCAATTTGCTTATCACGCGAACTTTATCCGCGGGTAGTCCGAGCATAGCCATAATTCCATGTTGGTCATCGTAGACACTTTGGTCCCCAACATAGATGGTAATTCCCCCATCTTCCTGAGGGATCGCCAAAGCACTTTCGGGCTCCATAAAGGCATGTTCCGTGGGTGGAGTCGAATAGTGATTCGTGACTACATGGGCAGATTTGGCTAATTCTTCTTGAGGATTTCCTCTGAAGATTTTAGTGGTGCTCAAAAGATTTCCTTTAGGATGAATCTTGGGAGCTTGATCCGCTAGGGCTTCTGTGGGACTGAGTATCGGTTCCAATTCCTCGTACTCCACTTTAATTAAGGCCACAGCCTCCCGAGCTTGTTTTTTAGTTTGGGCAGCAACTAACGCGATCGCATCTCCAATATAACGGGTTTCTTGGCCGATAGAAACTAAGGTCGGCCAATCATGGAATATATGACCGTGATCATGGTCTCCAGGAATATCCTCAGCCGTTAAAACAGCTTCCACACCAAGATAAGCGCGCGCTGCAGTAATATCAATCCCTTTGACAATCGCACGTGGATAGGGAGTCCTAAGAACGGCAGCATACAACATCCCCTCGACATGCATATCATCCACATATTCTCCCGTTCCCATGGCCTTTTCGCGAGCATCTACACGGTGCAAATTAGTTCCGATTCCTGCACCAGGCTGCGTGAGAGACTTAGGATGAAGTTCTCCCCTTAAAACCCGAGCCGCTAAGGAAATACCTAGTTCAATTTTTACATACCCGGTGCAACGACATATATTGCCACGTATACTCTGCTTTATTTCCTGGGTTGTCGGATTAGGGGTCTTATCAAGTAAGGCTTTAGCACTAATAATCATCCCTGGAATGCAGAAGCCACATTGAACCGCCCCAGCTTCCGCAAATGCCCAAGTATAGGTATCCTTTTCCCGTTCGGATAACCCTTCCACCGTCAGAAGTTTCTTGTCAGAGGCTTTCGCCACCGTTAATAAGCAAGCTCGCATTGCTTTACCATCAACCAGCAACATGCAAGCACCACAAGCCCCTTCTCCGCACCCATTTTTCAGAGAAGTAACCTGTGCTTCGTCACGCAAAAAATCCAGTAGATTCATATCCTCTTGCACAGAGTAAACTGTGTTATTAATATCAATGTTATACATTTTCCTCACCCTTTCTCTTAAGGAATGGTTTACGGGATACATAGATTCCCAAGGGTTTATCTTCAACAAGCTGCCCATTCTGAACCACTAACTTGCCACGTAAAAATACGTGAGTGGCTTGACCGATTTGTTTGAACCCCTCGTAAGGAGTATAATCGACGTGCTGATGCAATGAATCCACTGTAATGACGGACGAGATGCGAGGATCCCAGACTATTAAGTCTGCATCACTTCCCGGAGCAATCGTTCCTTTGCGAGGAAACAGTCCAAATAACTTTGCTGCATTTGTAGAAGTTAGGGCCACGAATTCAGAAATTGATAGTTTTCCAGCCATAACCCCATAGGTATAGAGTAATCCCATCCTAGTTTCCACTCCAGGAGCTCCGTTGGGGATTTTACTAAAGTCGTTTAGGCCTAACTCCTTTTGTCCTTTGTAGTTAAAGGCACAATGATCCGTCGCCACCACATCTAAAACCCCTGTTCGAAGACCTGACCACAAGGTTTTTTGATTTTCAATCGGTCGTAGGGGGGGAGAAATTACATACTTAGCACTGTTAAACCCTTCTAAGTCGTAATAGCTGTTGTCGAGCAAAAGGTATTGAGGACAGGTTTCTGCGTAAACCTCATTTCCTTTCAACTTGGCGTTAGCCACAGCTTGGAGCGCTCCCTGATTGGTAAGATGGACTATATAAACAGGGGCATTTGCTATTTGGGCAAGGGTAATAACACGCACAGTCGCTTCCTCTTCCGCTTCTGGAGGTCGAGTTAACGGGTGATATTTCGGAGACGTATTTCCTTGGGCAATAGCCTCATGGACTAAATCCTCGATGACATCTCCATTTTCACAATGAACACAAACTAAAGCTCCACTCTCTCCAGCCCGGCGCAAAGCTTGCAACAAAGCGCCATCATCCACTTGTAAGGTATTCTTATAGGCCATATATAGTTTAAAGGAGGGCACACCTTCTAATTGAACTAAATCTGTAATCTCTCGTGAAATTTGTTGATTCCAATCTGTAATGGCCATATGAAAACCATAATCGACATAACACTTGCCCTCAGCTTTGGCATGCCAATTTCCCAAAGCTTCTTTTAGGGATTCTCTTTTAAACTGAGTAGCAAAATCAAGGATGGTCGTTGTTCCGCCCAACAAAGCCGCTTTCGACCCCGTAAAAAAATCGTCCGAAGTAGAAAATGTCCCCATAGGCAGATCAAAGTGAGTATGCGGATCAATTCCACCTGGAAATAAAAAGCAGCCATCCACATCTATTGCCTGATCTCCAGGTTGCTTGATCTCGTAGCCTATGGCTACAATTCTCTCGCCTTCAATGCGGACGTCTGCTTGATACATATCTGCAGCCGTAACAATCGTTCCACCGTGTAATACTATACCCATGTTCATTTCTCCTTTGCGATGCATGAAGTGCGATGCGCGATGCGCGATGCGTCAACATCGGACTTATAATTCCAACTCCCGAACCTTTAGACCTTATTCTCGGATTTCAGACTTCGCACCTCGAACCTCGAACCTCAACGCAGAGCACTTCCCAATCAGCCATTCCAGAGTACTGATTCCGTATCTTAAAAAACCACGTACTCTTTTATATTCCATGAACCTATTCAATTTTTCTCGAAATTGATCTCTCTCTACTTATCCAATTCTACGTTCCCTACTTAATCTAATAACTAGAACTAAATAGGAACTTACTTGAGATGGAGTTTTAGCTCCATCTCAAGTCTTGTTATAGACGTTTAGGCGAAAATATGGGTCCCGGTCTTTCCTGCAACAGCCTCTTCTAACGACTCTGGGTTAGTAATGATCGCTTCTTTTCCGCCATTTTCCAAAAAGCTAATCACAGCTTGAATTTTCGGGAGCATGCTTCCAGGAGCAAAATGGTTCTCCGACACATATTGTTTTAGTTCCGCTAATGTCACCTTGTCAAGAGCCTTTTCATTAGGTTTACCGTAGTTTAAATAAACGGTTGGTACGCCCGTTGAAATAATTAACAAGTCTGCCTTAATATCCGAGGCCAAAAGACTCGTCGCAAAATCTTTATCGATTACCGCATCGACACCCTGCAACATGCCGTCCGCACGTTTAACCACAGGAATACCGCCGCCACCCACACTAATAACACAATAACCATCGCGTACGAGCTTGTTGATAACTTCTTTTTCGACAATCTCTTGCGGTTGAGGGGAGGCTACCATCCGACGATACCCTCGACCAGCATCTTCAATCATTACCCACGATGGGTTAGCCTTTTGAATTTGCTCCGTCTGCTCCTTACTGTAAAATGAGCCAATAGGTTTAGTCGGTTTTTGAAAGGCTGGATCATTTTCCGCAACGACTACTTGTGTCACAACCGTGACTGCAGTTTTATCCATGCCCCTTTTTCGGAATTCATTATCCATAGCTTGCTGAATTTGGTAACCGATTGCCCCTTGGGTATCTGCCCCGCAGCTGACCAACGGTACCTGATGCATTGCTGCAACATCCTTCGCAATTTCCGACCTTCGTAAGATAAACCCAACTTGTGGACCATTGCCATGCGTTACAATGACTTCATAGCCCTGACTGATCATTCCTACAATATGCTTAGCTGTTTCTACGACAGCCTGATATTGATCCTCAACGGACTCATGCGCGTTATCACGAATCAGAGAATTTCCACCGATGGCTACTACAGCTAATGTACTCACTATTATTTTCCACCTACCAACAGGGTCATAACAGCTTTAGCTGTATGCAAACGGTTTTCAGCAGCATCATAAGCAATGGAATGTGGGCCGTCAATAACAGAATCCTCAACTTCATTGTTACGGTCAGCAGGCAGTGCATGCATATACATTACATCTTTGCTAGCCGTAGCCATTTTGGCTTCCGTGCACTTCCAGCTCTTATTTGCAATAAGAGCATCATCAATAACTTTAGTTGCGCCCGCAGCAGAAGCACCAGTTTGGTCAGTAACCCAGTTACCCCAGCTTTTTGGAATAACGATATCTGCATCTTTATACGCTGCAGCTTCGTCATGAGTAATTGTCAGAGTACCACCATGCTTCTCAGCATTTGCTTTAGCTTGAGAAATAACCCACTCAGGAAGCTCCCAACCTTTTGGATAAGCCAACCATACATCCATACCATAACGAGGGAAGAGAAGAACTTGGGTTACAGGCACTGAAATCGGTTTCTTGTGGCTCTCAGCATACGCCCAAATGATTGAAATCTTTTTACGACGCAAATCAGGAAGTTTCTCCTTAATCGTCAGTAAATCTGCTAAACCTTGGAATGGATGATAAAGGTCATCCTGCAAGTTCATGATCGGAGCTGACGACCATTTAGCCATCTCGTTCAAGTAGACATTACCTCTACCCCAGTTGCAATAACGGCAAGCAATCATGTGTCCAAAACGTGAAAGGATAATCGCTGTATCCTTCGCAGTCTCACCATGTGCAACCTGCATTGTGCTGGAATCCAAGAATCCTGCATGACCACCCAATTGAGCCATACCAGCTTCCATCGAGTTTCTGGTCCGAGTGGATTGCTCGAAGAACATCAAAAAGCCCGTTTTGTTATGAAGATAATTAGTATCTTCACCCATTGCAAACTTTCTCTTAAGATCTAAAGAAACATCAAGCATTGTGTCTATTTCTTCTTTAGTAAAGTCCTCTAAGTTAATAAAATGTCTTCCTCTAAATACTGTATTCATTTATTATTCCTCCAATATTTTTTTACTTTATTTACAGTAGCCAATAAAGCTACAAACTTGTTAATTTATCTCAACAAGTCAACGTCCGTAGTAACCTCCGCGGTAACCTCCGAAGTAACCGAAGGTTACACAGCAGGAGCGCAGTAGCGTTAACCGAAGGTCAACGCCGAATCGCGACAACCCCCCCGTCGTCCCCAGCCAGGCGGGGCGTTATTACAGAGTGAGCACGTTAGTGGAGTTGCGTTAAACGGAGGTTAGTGCTGAGGCGTGAAGAAACGTCGAGGTTGACTTGCAGAAAGCTAGGAGGTTTCGACGTTTTAGCCTGAGTGCTGACCGGAGTAGCAACGGAACGTGTACGATCGGCGTAATCACGACTCGCCCCGTTTTAGCCTCAGCTTTGACCGGAGTAGCGACGGAACGTGTGCGACCGGCGTAATCACGCCTCGCCCTACTTAATCTCTACTAAATTCTCCGTATCCTTCGGCATCTTATCAGCATACTCCTTAACATAAATGCTTGGAATTGCTGCATACATAGCTGCGCAATCAACCAATTCCTTTTTCCAGGTCCGCTCATTTGGAGCATGTGCTTGGTCCTCATGTCCTGGTCCAAAACCGATACAAGGAATTCCATAACGTCCCATGATAGAAACACCATTTGTCGAGAATGTCCACTTGTCTACCACTGGATCTTTACCAAATAATCCTTTGTAAGCATCTTCTAGAGTGCTGGTTACTGGATGTCCCTCTTCGATGAGCCAGGTTGGGAAATAGCATTCTGTCGGGTAAACAAGGTTAGTATAGGATGGTCTATCATACATATACATCGTAACTTCTGCGCCAGCGGCTTTTACAGACGGAAGGTTTTTAATTTGTTGAACAGCATACTCCCATGATTCTCCGGCAGTTAAGCGACGATCGACGGAAATCCAGCAACTATCTGCAACTGCACAGCGAGAAGGGGAAGTGTGGAAGATTTCCGAAACAGTCAAGCTACCTTTACCGAGAAACGGATGGTCGATGAGGTTTTCGTGTAAGCTGCGAAGCTCTTGTAAAATCGGTGCCATTTTATAAATTGCATTGTCGCCACGTTCTGGTGCAGAACCATGACAGCTAACTCCTTTTGTCATGACCTTGATTTCCATCCGGCCACGATGTCCACGATAAATCTTTCCATCGGTTGGTTCAGTAATAACAACAAATTCGGGTACTAGCTTGTCTTCTTTGATAATGTACTGCCAGCATAATCCGTCACAATCTTCTTCCTGTACAGAACCAACAACCACCAAAGTGTATTCGCCTTCCATGCCAAGATCCTTGATAATCTTACCAGCATAAACCATTGATGCCATACCACCGATTTGGTCAGAGGCACCTCGGCCAATAATGATCTCATCATCTTCAAAACCTTTATATGGGTCATACTGCCAATTTTCCAGGCTCCCAACGCCCACCGTGTCAATATGTGCATCCATAGCAATTAAGTGTTTACCATGGCCGATATAACCAAGAATGTTACCCTGTGGGTCAATCTCAACTTTATCAAAGCCGACTTTTTCCATCTCTTCCTTGATGCGAAGTACTGTCCCTTTTTCATCACAGCTTTCCCCAGGGATAGCGATAAGATCTCTTAAAAATCGACTCATATCAGGTTCATATTTTTGGGCCAGTTCAAGAACTTTTTTAAATTCCATGTTTAAATAAATTCCCCTTTCGCTACGTTTGATATTATGAAACAGTGTAATCATCGTTCGGAGATTATATATTGCAAATTCTATGCCAAACCTTGCTTTTACTCTTAACATTCTTTTTTAGCTTGTTTACTACCTTATTTCCTTTAACCATTATTCTGCTCCTTTTATCACGTCTCAAATTGAGACGTGATAAAAGAGTAAAGGGGGCAATATTCTTTAAGTTAACCTTAATTTCCCCGATTTTTGCGTCCAGTCTCATTTTGATACATTCGTCTATGTTTGAAACACCCTTTTAAGAGGATCTACCTGCAATTTAAATTAGGAAAAGGTTTTACTTTCATCAATTTGGTATTCCTTAATCTTGCGATAGAGAGAGGCACGGCTAATCCCCAATAATTTTGCCACATCTTCCTTATGCCCTTCAGGATCAACCAGAGTTAAGGCTCTCATGATCGCATCCCGTTCTAAAAGTTTTAGATTTAAAGTTGAGCTAATGGAAGAGCTTTGTGGGTTAGATTTGGGTCCCTGTTTAATCCGTTTAGGCAACGTATCAGCAGTAATCATTCCCCCAGCTACCATTGTCACGCAATATTCAATGGCGTTACCCAGTTCACGGACATTGCCAGGCCAATCAAAATTAGACAAAAGCTCAATTGCTTCAGGTGTAATTCCGCTCACTTTCCTATCGGTAACGGTAGCATAATAATCCAGATAAAACTGAACCAAAATGGGTACATCCGCCAAACGTTCACGAAGTGGTGGAATCGTTAAGGGAATGACATTTAAACGATAATAAAGGTCTTCTCGAAACTCTCCCGTTTTCACCATATTATCGAGATCTCGGTGAGTAGCCGCAATAACCCGCACATCCACTGGGGTAGAACGTGTGCTTCCTATACGCTCAACCCTTCTTTCTTGCAGTACTCTTAAGATCTTGACTTGTAAGTGGAGTGGCATGTCCCCTATTTCATCCAAAAAAATCGTCCCATTATGGGAAAGCTCAAATTTGCCCAGTTTGCCCCCTCGTTTGGCTCCCGTAAACGAACCTTCTTCATAGCCAAATAATTCACTTTCCAGTAAATTTTCAGGAATAGCTCCGCAATTAATCGCGATAAAGGCATGCCCTTTTCGAGTACTACTCTGGTGAATGGCACGAGCTAAAAGTTCCTTCCCCGTTCCGCTCTCCCCCTGAATTAAAAGGGTTGCTTTACTTGGAGCTACATGCAAAGCCATGGCCTTAAGTTCTTTCATCTTGGGAGAATCCCCGACAATCTGAGAAAAATGCGTTTCTATCTCACTGACAGTAGCCGCTTTAACTAACTTTTTGATTTGCTGAATATCCTTCAGCGTAATAACTGCCCCTTCAATAACTCCATTATTTTTAATCGGCACTACGTCACAGTAGAGTTGTGTAGCGACCCTCTTTCCCTGAATTGGGCCAGAAAATGATTCCCCTTGTTCTACAGCAAGCCAAAGTTTTTTATTGTCCAATAATTGATATAAAACCTGTTCTTGTTGCGGATCAATATCCAGTAGTTTAGCAGCCAATGTATTAAAATGCGTCACTTGCTGTTGAGTGTTAATGAGTAAAATCCCATCATGCAAAAGATTCAGCACTGTAAGTAGTTGACTTGTGAGCAGTTTTTGCTCATGGTTCTGCTGATTTCCGATTACTTTCCCGACAAGGAGTTCGGCCATTTTTTCTAAGAATAGCTGTAGAGATTGCTTATTATCCATCAGCCGTTTTGTTTGTTCCTCGCTGAAGCTTACTAAGCCAATCACTCCAATAATTTGATTCTCAGCTCGGATAGGGATGGCAACTTCTGCATACTCCACACAGTTTCCACGGCATGGACAAGGTTGACAGAGTTGATTAAAGCCTGGATTGTCAATGATCACTGGCATTCCTGTCTTAATTACATGCCGGTAGACAAAACCATCATCCATTGCGCAACCACATCGGCTTTTATATTTCCCTGTCCCGGCAACTCGAATGAGATCCGCATCCGCAATTTCCACTTCAATTTTTAGAGCTGCAGCGATGGCCTCTGCAGTTTGTTGAACTGTGCTCTTAAATGTCACGAAGGTGATACATTGCTTTACACCTCATATTATTTGCTATTAGTTGCATTATATACAACTATTGTCCCTTGTACCTACTTCTACCTGAAACATTAAGAAAAAATAACTAACATTAAAAATGGGAAGCACAGAACTTCCCATTTGCACTTCCATATTACTAATAAATTTGAGATTATCGACCAGCCGATGGTAATTCTCCATCCCAAACAATGCTACGATATTTAAAGGGATCCGTGTTTCCCTCGGTGTTAAAAATTAAGACCTGTGAAGTCTCGTTAAGTTGGAGCGCCTCTCGTGCCCCTTTAAAGGCATCGTCTTTCATAATCACGCTGATCAATCCTGCAGTAACAGCACCTGATTCGCCTGAAATAACCTTAGGGTCCCCTAAGAGAGGATTAGCCAATACCCGCATTCCCCTCGCCGCAACCCAGTCGGGAGAAGAAACAAACATGTCACTATAATCCCTTAAAATATTCCAGCCAATCAGATTGGGTTCTCCACAAGCTAATCCAGCCATAATTGTGGACATATCCCCGCCGACCACCCGCGGTTTTCCATCCCCAGCTACTGCCGATTTATAGAGGCAATCCGCTTTATCAGCTTCAACGACCACAACTTTAGGGCGATCCTCTTGAAATATGGATTCAAAATACCCTTGAACAGACCCCGCTAGGGCACCAACTCCTGCTTGAATGAAAATGTGAGTCGGTTTCTTCACCCCGTAATTGTTCATCTCTTCCAGAGCCTCAGCAGACATCGTCCCATAGCCTTGCATGATCCAACTTGGAATTTCCTCATACCCCTCCCAAGAAGTATCTTGTACTACTACCCAACCATTTTTTTCGGCCTCCACAGCTGTCATACGCACAGCATCATCATAATTGAGATCTGTAATGGAGGCCTCTGCACCTTCCTCCCTAATCTTATCTAAACGGAATTGCGAAGAACCTTTTGGCATGTAGACCACCGATTTCTGGCCTAATTGTCGAGCGGTCCAAGCGATTCCTCGGCCATGATTGCCGTCGGTTGTGGTGGCAAAGGTAATATCCCCTAATTGTTTCTTTACTTCGGGAGATGTAAGAACTTCGTAAGGTAATTCACTAATATCTTTATTAAGTCGTTGAGCCAGGTACCTGCCGATCGCATACGAACCGCCGAGGGCTTTGAAGGCATTTAAGCCAAAACGATATGACTCATCTTTAACATAAATTCCACCGACCCCCATATTCGCAGCAAGTTTGTTGAGCTGACGAAGCGGGGTTGGTTGATAACTCGGGAATGTCCGATGAAAATTAATAGCCTTTTCGATCTCCGTCTTACTGAAAAGACCAGTAGAAACTCCAGCACCGCTCTTTTTTTGCATATTATTTTGTATCCAACGTATTTCTTCGTTCATGTCCAATCTCCTCTTTTTTAGTATTTTGTAACGAAACTAGCCTTTTGATACCGTATTGAAAAAACAATTTCTTGTTTTCTTATAATAATGTCCTATCTCCCCCTAATGAATTATTGAGCTAACTTCGGATAATATCTTATGCAATTATTATGCCAATACCAAAGGAATGACACTGGACCTACAAAATAAATAGAACTCTAGTTTTCAGACCCTTCAGAATTAACGATGGAGATAAAGATTACCTTGCATAAGGTAATCCAGATTAGCCAATCAGCAACGTGGACCCCAGTATGAAGTGGAGACCCATGTAGAGCTAATAGACGAAAAATGGCGGTGACGCAAAGTATTTATTGGCAATAAAACTGGCTGTGGCGGTTGGGTTTGAATCATGCAACGACAGGGACCCATTACCAAAGAAAAACATAGCCAAGGTGCTGCCTTTTAGAAGACCTTCTGTTTAAGGCAGCACACAAGTTACAGGTAAAAAACAATAAGCAGCTGGATCACTATCGTCTGCTTTGAAACCAAACTATTTACATACCCGAAAAGCTAAATATTACTCAAAAAGAAAAACACTGCCATCGCAACATATCAATAGTGTCCGATGACGGTGTTTTTTCTCCGACCGACCTGCCTCACGGTAGGGTATTAAATCTACTGTGAAATTCACTGAATGCCCCTTTGGCATCAGCGAGTTTCGTTTTGCCTACACAGCCTGACTAAGTGGACAAGTTGTTTGTAAATTACAGAAGTTACAATGTGTCTTCCCCTTATAATCAGAGAGATCATGGCCCACTCCCATCACCATCGCCACCGACTTACGGGGTATGATCAAGTTCGAATCGTTTAGATGAAGGCCGATACGTTCTGCTCTAAGAAAATGAAAAATAACCTGCATGTCCTCCAACCCCTTCCAATAGGAGTGACCTGGACCCATTGGAAAGGTTGTTTTCATGCCTTCAAGATGATAAGCATCTTCTACCCGACTCATAGCTGTCGTACTAGCTTTAGCCACGTATGCTGTCGCACACGCATCTAAGGCAAATGCTTCAGACATTTTTCCTGCTTTTTTATACTCCTCCATACGATCGTCAATCGCGGTTCCGATGGTAATCGAGATTAAGAGCATTTTTTCTGCTGTCCCAGCGACCTTGGGTAGAAGATTGCTGGTAAACTTATATCCGTCCTCTAGAAAAAGTTCACCAACGCCTGTACTTGTCACTCCAACCTCGACCCAAATTGCAGTTGGTCGCACCAAGCTTGCGGCTTCCTCCATAATTTGGTGGTGTGATTTCAGTATCCTTGGATGCGGAAGACGTTGACTATAATCGGCCCCTTCTGCCTGAAACACTTCATCTAAAGTAATCTCAGGTATGGGAATGTCCCAAATGACTGGCTCTTTCATTTTCCCCCTCCATCCGTTGATAAAAGAACCTGGCGGTGTTTCTTACTCATCGGAGTCTATCCTCTTTATACAGGCCTGAAGCCTTACTTGCGCTACTTCCCCCAAAGCTTTCTTTGATGTCCCAAAAATAATGGCCGTCACGTTTAGGTTGACCCTGTATGTAAACCATTCACTCCACCCTTGGGAGTGCTTGATATTAATGCTCCTACCAGTAGAAGATAACCATAAATTTTCCGGACCTTCAACAAATAATTTGATATGTCCAACCAAATAAGCATTACTTTTTGCCCACTCTCTAATCTCTTCGACCCATTGAGTGAGGGCTTGTTGAATTTTCTCAGAGCTCACCTTTTCTAGAAACACCAAACCATGTGTTTCAGAAAAGATAGCTGGGTCAGGTTGTTGATTCGAGCACTCAAGTATATGTTGATGCGAATGCTCTGGCAAGTGTTCGTGCCGCTCTTCACTCACTTTCCGGTCACCGCCTCGCGCCAGATTTGCGAATCAACTTCATGCTGTGCAGATATTGCGTAGAAAAGCGCTGAAGAATTTATCCCCCTGACCCTTTCTTCGACGTCGCTAACTTGCTCAGGTTCTAGACAATCAATTTTGTTCAAGAGGATAACGTCTGCTTTAGAAATTTGCCCTTCGACCAACCCGGGCATGACCGTAGAAAGTTCATCCCATCGTTCCGCATCAGCCACCACAATTGTTTTTAGACTTTCAATATCTTTACCATACTTAGTGATCGTTTCCGCAACTCTATCTGGGAAGGCCATTCCCGTTGTCTCAATAATCACCCATTTGGGAGACAATTCCTCCTGAATTTCATTGAGGCAAATAGTAAGTTCTGCATTCAGCGTGCAGCAAATACACCCCGCAAAGAGATCCCGAACGCTTAGTCCTTCTGCTTTTAGGATTTTATCATCAATACCCGTTTCCCCTACTTCGTTTTCAATAATTACCAAGGAAGTTTTTCCGCCATCTGACTGCCTTGTCGAAAATCCTTCTTCTATATCTCCCACAAGGTGTCTCGCTACCTGCAATATGATTGAAGTTTTGCCCGAACCTAAGAACCCTCCAAACAGCAAAATATTCATTAGTTTACTCCTTAAGAATAACCAAACAAAGCTTGGTTGTTACATTGGTCCTCTACGTCATTAATTACCATATGCTCTAGCGTTATTACTTCGCCCGGTGCGATTACCACGAACTCTTTATCCCACGGGCCGAGTAGAAGTTTCTTTAAAAATCTCGTTGATCCTTCGATTTTCTCGTGAGTCAGCCCTAAGGCGTCTGCAAAACCCTTTGTCTTTATGAGGATATCTTCAAAATGATACGCTTGGGTATTAATTACCATTAAACGGTGATAATTATTGAGCATCATCTTCATAACCCTAAGTGCTTTATCCTTGCCATACCTCGCAACACAGCGTTCATATTCCGATAAGAGATTCTGTTCGTTTTCTAACCAACCTTTGGTTAAAAAATAAGTTCCAACTTCTTTGTATAGGTTCTGCCTCCGTTCATATGAACCTAAAAGAAGTGAGATACAGTCATCTACTCTAGGAATGACCAATTGAGCTCGTGACGATTTTATGCCTAATAAGCTATTCCCGCAATAACCAAAGGCCAGAAGAATGGTTTCAATATTTTCGATTCTATCAATCACTTTCTGAATTTTCTGGCCTAGTCGATCTGGAAAATTATGCAGTCCAGATTCAACCCAAAGCACAGGATAATTAACTCCGGTTTCTGAAATTGCCAGATTTACTTCATCCCTTATAGTTTGACAAGCAACGATGATTGTACTCAATTCAGTTAATTCCTTCCTTACAAACAGGCAATCGCTTGCTTGCTGCTGTGATCGTGCATAATTCGTATACAAAGTTCTGAGCCCTTGCCACAATCCGTAACCCAATAATCAGCACCCGTATAATTTTTGACAGCTTCGTTTACCAATCCACCAATTACTACAGAAACTTTAGACCGCAACCCTTCTTTTTCTAACAAATCCACAATCTTTTTCATGGATTCGTAAGCAGTGGTAATTAACCCCGAAAGACAAAGCACGGAACTTCCTGTTTCCTTAACGGCTTTTATAAAGGCGGCTTCAGGAACATCCACTCCTAAGTCATAGATTTGGCAACCTTTGCTTTTTAGGACCGAAATCATAATATTTTTCCCTATATCATGAATGTCTCCACCTACTGTACCGAAAATAATCGGTGGGAAAATAGAAACGGGCTCAATGTTCGTTGACTTTAAGACTAAATTTATGGCGTCCGTAAATATCTCCGCTCCCACCATTAAATCGCAGAGAAAATACTTACCCTCATCGTAGAGTTCCCCGACCTTTTCCATACCGGCCCTCGCTTCTTCGATCAGTTCAAGAGTATCCACACCTTGTTCGAGTCCTAGTCTAACAAGGTTGAGCACAGTGTCTTCATCCAGTTTTCCCATCGCATGCGTAAGGAATCGTCTTGCTTTGAATTCTTCAACATTATTCTTAATACCCATCTAATCACACCTTTGCAGAGTATGGATAAGAGACGGCACTTAATTCAAAGGATTCTCCCCGGTAAATCGTTCTGGAAAAACCTAATGTCTTTCCATCCTTAGCGTAAAAAGCCCGATGAACACATAACGCAGGGTGTCCGGCAACGGTCTTAAGCAGCTTTGCTTCTTCAACTGACAATGGCGTTGCAGATATCCCCATTTCAATTTTGTGAATCGTCACGTTGGTATGTTTGGCGACGATCGCAGGGAAATCAGCATATTCTATTTCATTTTCCAGCATCGGCTGACCCTTAATATAAGGCAGATACTTCATATCAATTCCTACAGGACCAGTATCGCCCTTAATCAACCGCCTAATCATAAAGACTTTTGTCCCTTCGAAAACACCAAGCTTGCAAGCGGTTATATCATCAGCACTAATTCGTTTCACTTCTAGCAGTTGATAGTTGAGCTTATTTTCTTTAAGGGGATCATTCTCCTGAAAGGTCAAGGTCGCCTGATTCAATTTAGGTTTGGCCACAAAGTTACCGATTCCTCTTACGGTCTCCAGCAATCCCGCTTCTAACAATATAGCCAACCCTCGTCTGACGGTTACCCTACTGATACCGTAGTCACTAACCAGCTGGGATTCTGATGGAACGGCATCTCCAGGCTTTAATTCCCCGGATTCGATCTGCTGTTTCAAATCATCGGCCAATTGATAATATACCGGCATAAAGTCCCTATTAGATTTCATTAAATCCCCTCCGGAAACGATATGTTTTTAATAAATTTCTTCTGAAACCCCGGGTGATTAGCAAGCTCTATAAACTTTGCTCTACTCGAGATAGAACGACACCGTTCCATAATACGTTCGGATAACATTGCTTTGACTGCACCCGTTCCCGCTGCATTACCCACTGGGATAATCTTCTTCCGGTCAGCAAGCGGCACTAGACCAATTGCCAAAGCACTCTCTAAATCAAGGTGATTACCGAAGGCTCCCGCAATCAGTACCTGCTCAATTTCTTCAAACGCGATCCCGTAACTCTCCATTAAGATTTCAACACCCGTAAAGATCGATGACTTTACTAATTGTATTTCTCGGATATCCCCCTGAGTAATCGATATATCCCTTCCGGTTGCGCTCTTCTCCGCAAAAACAAGGACAAATTCCTTTTGGCCGTCTTGGACTATAAGCCTCTTTCCTATATTATCGGGCAAGAGGGCAATCCGGTCGTTACTAACAAATCTGCCGGAAGTCGTTATGATTCCTACTTTGACGAATTCGGCAATGGCCTTTATTACTCCTGAACCGCAAATTCCCCTAGCCAATTCCTCCTTAATCGTGTGAAAGTAGACATCATCCGCAATGGCAACATCATCAATAGCCCCATTGGCAGCCCGCATCCCGGAGCTTAACTGGGCGCCTTCAAAAGCGGGACCAGCTGCAGTAGAACAGACGAGCATCTTATCCTTGTTTCCGAGTACTATTTCACCGTTAGTGCCAAGATCGATGAGTAACGTCATCTTGGTGGTTAGATCCTGATCAACCCCAACTATCGCGGCCACAGTGTCTGCTCCCACAAAGCTCGCTATATTGGGTAATACTATGATTCTACCGCCAGTGTTAATATCTAAGTCTATAACGTCTGGAGGAAACTGTGGTACATCGTTAAATACTGGTACATAAGGGCTGACGGTAAGATACTCAGGCGAGACACCCAGTAACAGGTGTTCCATCGTTGAGTTACCTGCTACTGTGACCCAATAGATATCCTTATTGAAAATACCCGCCGTTGTACACAATTTGGCCACTAAATCATTTAAGCATTTTCTAACGACTGACGTCAGCGTGTTCAACCCGTCTTCAGTCCTAGCAGCTTTGATTCTGGAAATGACATCAGCTCCATACGCTGCCTGAGGGTTTGTCTCAGCAGCTGCAGCAATGACTTTGCCTTGATTTAAATCCACCAACATTCCTGCTACCGTGGTGCTACCAATGTCGAACGCCACGCCATACAATGACGCTGAGGTATCCCCAGCCTCAAAAGCCATGATTTGGTTGGCACTGCGGAGTATCGTAATCTCGTCTAACTTTTGGGGAGCTACCCGGGCCAATTCTTTCAAAGCACTGATATCAATCGATATATCTTCATCTCCACCGCTAGCCTGTCTAATCATCTCCTGAAGAGAGTAGTTATTCTGCAATGTGGGATAAACTGGTTTTATAAGTTCCTTTCTAATTGAAGGAAGTAAGTCGACATTTTCTAAGAATCGATCACTTATTTCCCCCTTGCTATTGACCTTAGCTTGAGTCGTTTTGTCAATCACAAGATCCTCAGCGGGGTATACTTGACAAGCCAGATACCAATCATCCTCCATTGGTTCAACCAGATTTTCCTGCCCATCAACAACCTTCCCGCTAAGCACCCTGATTCTGCACTTTCCGCAAGAACCCTGACCACCGCAAGTGGCTTCGAGCATGATTCCCGCCTCAGTCAGAGAACGAAGTAAAGTTTCGTGAGTCGGTACTTCAAAAGCCCGGGTACCGCTAATTGTTAATTTTACCTTTTTCTTGCCAGTTGTCTTTTCCATTCTACCACCTACTTGTATACACATCTATTATAGCTTCTTGATATTTCGACCGTCAATAAGTAATAAAGGTGGCAGCGAATCTGTTGGAACTAAAATTGCTACCACCCGATTAAATTAATTTGTAAAATTTTATTTAAATCTTATTTACCTGTTGCCGCTGCTACCATGGCCTGCACATTCTCTAACTTTGCATCAACTGGAATGTCACAACCTGAATGGAGGATGAATCCTTTGGGGCCTATCTCATCAATTAGTTTACAGCTGTATTTGTATACCTCGTCGGGGGTCCCAAGCGTAAACAGAGAAGCTGGCACATCTCCCATAATACACATGGTATCTCCCAGAATTTCTTTAGCTTTGAAAATATCAGTCAAGCCATCTAATTCCAAAATACATTTACCTTTAGGAAAGACCTTAAACCGTTCCAAATCTCGGGTCCAATCAGAATCAAAATGGAGAATCGGGATCAACCCAGCATCAATGGTTTCGTTAATGACTCTTTCAAAATATGGGAAAACAAAGCGATCCCATAGAGGTTGAGAAAGCATAGAGCCCGCTGAGCGCCATCCCCCTACCCAAATATACTCATTGCCCAGTGCTATGTTCCCTTGAATCGCTTGGGGAGCCATAAATGGTAGTGCCGCATCCATCGCTGCCTGTACTTTATCCGGTATCTTGTATAGATCACGAACAAATTTCGCAAAAGAACGTGCTCCACAAAAATATTCAAAAGGTATAGATGCAATCCCACTTTGCATCACAGGTATTCCTTCATTTTTCCACATCTCTTGTATTTTTGGGCCCTTTTCCATTTCGCCCATAATTTTTTGAAATACATCACCTCCAATCTTTTCTTGGAAAAAGGACATCATCCAGTTTGGATAGCCTTCTGCGATAATTCTGTCATAGTCTTCTTTAGTCATTAACTCAGCTTCTGACACTTGCCAGAGGGAATCTTCTGGCAGTTCTTTACCCGCTAACTTTACCTTACTCAGCCATAATAATGAAAGCACTGGTGGATATAGGCTACCGTAATCTACTCCATCTGCTCCACCGACCTTTTTAAAGGTATTTATCATTGCCTGAGCCGAGATTAAGCTATCGCTTCCCCACTTTGCGATTGGCATTTTTTCGGTTCTTGCGCTAAATGCCGCCATCTCTAGGACTACTGGTGTTCGATCTGTTTTTTCGAGTGCTACTGCTTTGGCAATTCTGTCCTTTCTTTCGGCTAACAACATTTGATTATCCATCCTTAGTTCACCCCCACAATCTTTTTACAAGTTTCTACGGCTTCTTGGGCATTTTTACAAATAAGGTCCGCTCTGACATAATCACAAACCTTCTGATCCGTCGGGCCTCCGCCAATTAAAATTGTCCGCCCTTCTCTTAACCCTGCCTCTTCAATAGAAACAATCGTTTCTTTCATATTCTCAAATGCGGAAGTTAAAAGACAGGACAAACCAATAATCTGTGGATTATGTTCCTTGATGGCCTCGACAAACTTCTCATAAGGCACATCAACGCCCAAATCAATGACATGAAATCCATTACACTTTAAGATCGTGACCACAATATCTTTACCAATATCGTGAATGTCTTCTTTGACCGTACCCATGACTACGGTTCCTAGCATTTCCGAAGTATTTCCAGCAAACGCATCCCCTAAAAGGCCAGTGGCCTCCTTAAAAACGTCGGCAGACATAATAAGTTCAGAGAGAAAGTATTCTTTAGCTTCAAACTTCTTGCCCACTTCCTCCATTCCTTTTTGAAGGGCAGCCAGAATATCAAAAACAGGAACCCCTTTTTCATATAAATTTTTAACACCATCTAATAGTAAATCCTCTTCTAATTCCGCCAATGCTTTGGAAATTTCCTCGTACATAGTCTCTTCCTCCTCATATTTTTTATCTAAGCCTCTACAGGCGAGTAACATAATTTCCCACTAATTCGACGGCCACGACATAGTTCTAACTATATAGCCCTTTACGATGTGCTTTTAAGTATCCTCTACAGTACTTATCCTGACCAGTTAGAGCTGTGGCAACATACAAAGCACCCATCATGTCTCTGTTTGTGGGGTCCAAAATATATCCATCCATTCCTACTGCCATGGTCTGAACCATAAACAATCGATTTACAAGTGCCCTATTTGGGAGGCCATAAGAAACATTACTTAAGCCACACATGAAATGAACCTCAGGAAATGCCTCCTTGATAAGTCTAATGCTCTCTAATACTTCCCTGCCATACTTATCTCCTGCGCTTATAGGCTTAATCAATGGATCGAGGTAAATATCTCCCTGGGGGATACCCTCAGCTTCCAGCTTTGTCACCAAATCCCGTGCAATCCGTAGTCTGTCCTGCGCTGTTTCTGGCATCCCGGCATCCTCGATACAGAGAGCAATAATCTTTGCATTGTATTTTTTAATTAAGGGGAGTACGCTTTGAAACCGCTTTTCTTCAGCGGTTATAGAGTTGATCATAGGATTGGGTGCTTTAGTAAGTTTCAAACCCGCGACTAAAGCTTCGGTGCTAGGGCTGTCAATACACAAAGGGAGGTTCGTAACCTCCTGGACTGTATTAACGAGCCACTCCATAATTGCAACTTCTTCGCCAATCATAGTACCACAGTTAATGTCTAAGTAGTGGGCACCCGATTCTTCCTGAGCTTTGGCAATTTGTTGAATGTAGTCAGCATCTCTCTTCTCGACCGCTTCGCGAATTGCTTTTCGGCTAGTGTTTATCAATTCTCCTACGACAACCATCTCAAACCTCCTTATCTCTAGTATACACGTGTACTCTTGCGAATTCATAGATGAACCTAATTCCATCAGTACATCAATACATCAGAACGAAAATTTGCACTGGTGTACACGTGTATATTTGCTTTTATATTATAAACTTTTTACTTTTTTGTCAATAGTGAAAAAACTACATTTGCAGTATTTCAAAGCGGTATCTCCAGTAGAAAATACCGCCGTTCATTAAAAAAATGGTGATATTATCTCAGATAATTTCACCAAAACATGTCTCTATGGTAATCAGAACGTTCTAAGAGGAAAATTGAAACCCTCAAAATGGACATAGTATTATCCCCTTTCTCTAAAAAGAGGCAGCGGTTCCTGAGCAAGAACCGCTGCCTCTATACAATCTATTACATATTCTATTAACAGACCCTTGTAGCTAGTATATCTCTAAATCGTGATGGGGAATCGTTATTTCGCGACCCCAGTTTTCTCATTGAACTCTTCAATGAGTTTATCAAGTTCTGGTCCCATTTGGTGTAGCTTACCCCAGTAATTGTCATAATCATACCATTGTGCATTTAGCTCACTCAAATCATACTCTTGTTGTTCAATCCAAGTGTAGTACTTAAGGTTATGAATGCGCTTTTTGCTCATGTAAGTTAATTCTTCCATACTGTCGGTCCTAACGCCCAATACATTTTTATTATGGTCGATGGCAGCATTCAAGGAACTATACTCTTGGCCTCTTTCTGCTTGCATTTCTTGCAATCTTGACTGATACATTTCCGCGGAGTCCGTAAGCACAGTGATTACAATATCATTCTCTGTTAACTCATAGTATTTAGCAAATTTAATACAGGATAGAATATTGGCCGCTCCGGAAATCCCTACCCAGGAAAGTTTGGAAATGACTTCTTCGGAAATACCTTGCTCTCTTAAATAGTCTTGTCCAGCTGGTTCATTAAAGAGGCGGAACATACCTAGACTATCATTGTCATCAATGGCAATAACCATATCTGTATTCTTCACGTTGTGAATCCAAGGGATATGTTTATCTCCGATCCCTTCAATTCTATGTTCCCCAAAACCATTATTGAGTAAGGTTGGGCATTGTAAGGCTTCACCAACGGCAAGTTTGGCATGTGGGTATTGATCTTTTAAGTAATCTCCGCTACCAAGCGTGCCAGCAGAACCTGAAGTTAAGCATACCCCTGCAAATTTTCCCTTCGAGCCGATTTCCGCTTTAATAATATCATGCATAGCATTTCCCGTGACTTCATAATGCCATAAATGATTACCCAATTCTCCAAATTGATTAAAGATCACAACGTTATCTCGGGTTCTACGGAGTTCCCAGGTTTTATCATAAATTTCCTTGACATTACTTTCACTGCCAGGAGTTGCGATGACTTCTCCAGCAACTGTTTTAAGCCAATCAAAACGCTCTTTACTCATATTCTCCGGCAAAATAGCAATCGATTTACACCCTAACAAGGCGGAATTATAGGCTCCACCACGACAGTAATTACCCGTTGAAGGCCAAACTGCTTCATGATATTTAGGATCAAATTGTCCACTTACTAAGCGTGGAACTAAACAAGCAAAGCTCGCACCAACCTTATGTGCTCCGGTTGGAAAATACTTTCCTGACATGGCGATAATTCTAGCTTTAACTCCCGAAATTTCAGAAGGGATTTCTACATAGTTTGGCAACGGATTGAATAAGCCGCCATCTTTAACAGGCTGGTTTTTCCAAGAAATTCTAAACAAGTTGATCGGGTTAACATCCCATAACCCTGTCTTCTTTAACTTCTCCTTGACTGATGCAGGTATCTTATTAGGGTCCTTCATCTGAGCCATGGTTGGGATAACAATGTTTTTTTCCTTAACGCTCTGCACCGTCTTTATAAGCTGCTCTTCATTAACGGTTAAATCAATCAAGCTTTTCATAGTTGCCCTCCCTTATTATCGAGGCTCGATGTTCGAGACTCGATGTTCGAATATTTGCTTCATCCACGTGCTTTTCGCATCAAAGTAAGATCATCGAAATGCAGTATTTGTGAACTCTAAATTGTGCCACTGAATCAAGAATCGTAGTACCTCATGCCTCGCGCATCGAGCCTCCCACCAAGCTTCACCAGCAATTCTTTCAGCGAAGGTTCGACTTTAATGGGCTCACCCACTGCTTTAATGGCGTTTTGAACATCCTTCAACCCATTACCGGTGACGATTGAAACCACTTTTTCGTCGGCTCCAATGACCCCTTTTTCCACCAAAACCTTAAGTCCAGCCGTTCCAGTCACACCCGCCGGTTCCCCAAAAATACCGCTGGTTCTACCCAGTTCGCGCATGGCATCCAAGATCGCTTCATCCGATACAGCCACCATCGTGCCACCTGATTCTCGAACAGCATTTAAAGCTTTATCTGGATTACGCGGCACTCCGACCGCAATACTATCGGCAATTGTATTCTCTTCCTTGGGACGCCAGGGTCGATTTTCCAAGAAAGCATCAACGAGTGGACAGCAACCTGTGGACTGAACTCCAGCAATCTTAGGCATGCGTTCGATCCATCCAGCATTGTAAAGATCCTTAAAGCCTTTCCAAACTCCTGCAATGGTGCAACCGTCCCCGACCGAAAGAATCACCCAGTCAGGCACTTCCCAGTTTAATTGCTCGGCAATCTCCAGTGCGACCGTCTTCTTCCCTTCGACCAAGTACGGGTTAATAGCCGCATTTCGATTATACCAACCAAAGCGATCAATTGCTTCTGCGGAAAGTCTGAACGTATCTTCATAAGACCCCTGAACACTAATGACTGTCGCTCCAAAGATCAACAATTGAGCGATCTTCCCTTGTGGAGCACGGCTTGGGACAAAAATGACGGATTTAATACCCATCGCTGCAGCGCTTCCTGCTAAGGATGAGGCCGCATTACCCGTTGAAGAAGCGGCAACCGTAGGAGCCTTTTCCTCCACCGCTTTAATCACCGCAATGATCGAGGCCCTGTCTTTCAGTGAAGCGGTCGGATTCTGTCCGTCATCTTTCACATACAGGTTACTCATGCCTAAACTCTTCCCAAGTCCCTGCGGTTTATAAAGTGGGCTCCAGCCCACTCTCAGATGAGGGCGAACAGAATCTGGCTCAATTGGCAGAAAAGGAAGATAGCGAAAAATAGAATAGTCTCTGGACTGGGTTAATTGCTCACGAGAGGTCAACCGATTAATCTCTTGGTAATCGTATTCGACATCCATAATGCCGCCCGTTTTGCCACATACCGGACAAGTATACGTCCCAGCTACAGCTGGGACTAGCTTTCCACAATCAATACAGCGGAGTCCTAACACATTTTTCATTAAGATCACCTCAAATTCTATTCCAAACTTCCTGAGCTAACTCCCTTGACCGAGCACCAATCGCTTCTTCGTCAATATCTATAAGCTTTCTCTCCAGCATGCGCACGCGCCCGTTGATGACGGTTGTTTCAACAGACCGACCTGAGACACCAAAGAGAAGATGTCCACCCCAGTTATTAGAATCCAGTGGAGTCGGTGGCGTGTAATCGACCACGATGACGTCAGCCCAAGCTCCTTCTGACAACTCTCCTAACTTCCCACCAAACAATTGGGAAGCGATTTCAGGGTTATTCCCATAGAGCATTTGCGGAATTTCGCCCCACGCAACACTAGGATCAGCCGCGGCATGTTTGTGAAGCACATTCCCTACTTTTGCGCTTTCAAACATATCACAGGTATACCCATCCGTTCCAAGCCCTACTTTAACCCCTTCGCTTAACATTTTCAGAACAGGGGTTACTCCAACAGCATTCCCCATATTAGATTCTGGATTGTGCACTACTTGTGTGTGCGACTTTTTAAGGAGCTCAATCTCGTGATCATCGATATGTACACAATGCACCGCGATGGTCTTAGGTCCCAAAACATCAAATCCTTCTAAACGCTCGACTACTCTCACTCCATATTTGGAAAGGCTATCTTCTAAATCTTCTCTTCCTTCGGCAACATGAACGTGAAATCCTGCTCCCAGACGTTTAGCCTCTTCACTGCATTTATACAAAGTGCGATCGGATAACGTCAGAGAGGCGTGCAGTCCGAACATACCGGCAACCATCTCATCCGGTTGGGCCTGACAAGCTGCAATAAAGTCAGCGTTCTCTTTGATTCCTTCTTGGGCAATTTTATCCCCATCCCGATCAGAGACCTCATAGCAAAAAGCCGCACGAACTCCAATTTCTCGGGCCGCTTTAGCCAGCGTGGACAAACTTCCTGTAATAGCCATAGGGCTGGCATGATGGTCAATGATGGTGGTTGTTCCTGTTTTAATACATTCGATTAATGGTGTGAGTCCGCTATAATAGACATCCTCCAGGGTGAGTAATTTATCAAGTTTCCACCAAAGTCCTTCGAGAATATCTCCAAAATTTTTAGGAGGCTTACTCTTCGAATCCATTCCCCGAGCAAACGTACTGTAAAGATGCATGTGGGTATTGATCATTCCGGGCATGATCAATTTTCCATGGGCATCGATAAACTCGGCATCTGGAAACCGTGTTTGTAAATCTTGAGTTGAACCAATTTCCAAAATCTTTTTATCTTGGATTAGCACGCCACCCTTTGGAATGACTTGATTTAGCTTGCCTAAAGTTAAAACCGTACCATTACCGATTAATAACATGGTCAACATCCTCTCTATCTAATTTTTCCAACCCCCTTATCTCTACAAACGGGGGATTCTTACTAAATGTCAGGTAAGATGAATATTGATTAGATCGGTCTGGCTAAGGAAATAGCCTTTGAAGAACACATCGCTCGGCATATTCCACACCCTATACACTTACTTATTTCAACTTGTGGACGCCCTTTAATTAGGACTATAGCATCATGTCCACCCGTTCGGCAAGCAGTATAACAGGTACCACAACCAACGCAGACCTCTGATTGAATGTTTGCGACTACCTGAATGCCCCTTGGGAGTTGGGAATGCTCCACTAGATAAGGTAATGATCTGCCGATCACATCTGTTAAACTTTGAAAACCCTTTTCCTCCATAAACCCTTCCAAACCACGTAATAAGTCCCTGATGATCCCTAAACCGAAACGCAATACCGCCGTACAAATTTGCAAGGTACTTGCCCCAAGAAGAAGGAATTCAGCTCCATCTTGCCAAGTAGTTATCCCACCACTTGCCGTGATATCAATATCCACTTGTTGTGCAATTTCAGCAGTACAACGCAAGGCAATCGGTTTCAACGCCGCACCTGAAAGCCCTCCATAGGTCGATAGCCCGGCTACATTCGGATAGGGAATTAAGGTATCTAAGTTGACTCCAGTGATACTTTTTATCGTATTTATTGCGCTAACCCCATCTGCACCACCACGTTTAACCGCTTTTGCCGTGGCAATAAGATCGGAATCTTGCGCAGATAATTTAATGACTACGGGAACGTCTCCAACTACTTCCTTTACCCAGCGCACAATATGTTCTGTCCCCACAGGCTCTTGTACTTTAGTACATAACCCCCACTCTGTACCATGGGGGTGCCAAATACTACATTCAATCATATCAGCGCCAGCGTCCACAAATCGCTTAGCTAACAATTGCCAATCTTCTTTGGTACTAGCCATAATACTGGGGATCACAATTTTACCCGGAAATCGTTTTTTTAAGGTTCTTACAGTTTGCTCGATAATCTCCACAGTATGTTCCGAGACGAGATCTATATTTTGTAGACCGATAAATTTACCTTGTTGCTCAATTCGGGTAACCAATGGGAAAACTCGACTTACGATTCTTGAATCGACCGCAACGGTCTTTAAGACAGCCCCAGCCCAGCCTTCTTTAAAAGCCTGTATTAGGAGATCGATATGATCTGTACAAGGCGAAGGGGCCAAGATAAAGGGGTTTTCAAATTTGATTCCGCAAAAATCCACGGATAAATCAACTGTCATATCCTATAACCCCTTCTAACATGCTGGTTAAATAATATCTAGAGAGTGTGGGAGAGGATCTCTCTCCCACACTATTGATTATTACTCTCGAATACCTGCATGAGCTTTGAGTTCATCTAAATCTCCTGCGCCTTTGCCACCATTAAAGAAAGCATTAAGGACAATAGCCGTGATTGAACCTAAGGTAATTCCACTATGCATAATCGTTTGACTCCACGCTGGGAAATGTTGAAAGAAATTAGGAACTACTACTGGGATTAGACCAATTCCGATACTGATCGCAACAATAAAAATATTATTAACATTCTTCTCGAAATCGACTTTAGCAAGAGTCTTAATCCCACTGGCAGCCACGATTCCGAACATGGCAATTCCAGCTCCCCCTAGGACTGCGTTTGGCAAGGAGGCAATGATTGTGGCCAACTTAGGAAATAAACCCATGACCACCAAGATTACACCGGACGTCGCGACGACAAAACGACTCTTAACCCCTGTTAACCCGACCAATCCAACATTCTGTGCAAAGGCTGTGTACGGGAAGGCATTGAATATACCGCCGAGTGCAGTGGCTAATCCATCCGCTCGTAATCCAGCTGTAAGTTCTTTTTCACCGATCTTTTTACCAACCATCTCACCAATGGCCAGAAAATCCCCCGTTGACTCAACCATGACAACCAACATGACAAGAATCATAGCGATGATCGAACCCAGATCAAACGTCGGAAATCCGTAGAAAAAAGGAGTATCAATACCAATCCAAGGGGCAGAAGCAACCCCCGAAAAGTTCACAAGTCCTAAGGGCATGGCTACAATAAGACCGACGACCAAACCGAGTAAAACTGCGATATGGGAGACAAACCCTTTAAATAGTTTATTGATCAGGAGAATAGCTAAGAGCACAATTGTAGCAACCGCTATGAACGTTAACGAACCAAAATTCTTATTTCCAACTCCCCCTGCGGCCCAGTTTACACCCACCGGCAAGAGAGATACCCCAATGATTGTGATGATGCTACCCGTAACAATCGGTGGGAAAAAGCGTATTAACTTACTAAAGAATGGTGCCATTAAAAATGTAAATAGACCAGCCACAATTACGGATCCAAAGATCATCGTCAACCCGCCCTGTTTAGCCATGATAACCATAGGCGTAACGGCAGCAAAGGTAACCCCTTGAATCACAGGAATCTTAATGCCAATCTTCCAAATCCCTAAGGTTTGAAGCAGTGTAGCAATACCACAAGTAAATAAGTCAGCGTTAATCAAAAAGGCAGTTTGTGCTTGATTTAAACCGGCTGCTCCGGCAATGATCAAAGGAACAGCAACTGCTCCGGCATACATAGCCAGTACGTGTTGTAACCCGTATAGAAAAAGTTTCCCAGCAGGTAGCATTTCGTCGACTGGCGCTACCCCGTGATTAGTATTAGCCATTATTTGCATTCCTCCTTATTTTAAAATCGGGGCACAGATCTTTAAACCAAATCACCTCCTGGCTCTTCGTCCTTGAATCTAGTCCCGCAACTGTATCAAGGTGCCTATTTCAACCGACCTGTTGAGTTGACGTTAAAGGGTCGGTTGAAAACAAACTATGCATGAATCATCTAAGATACAGTTCCGTATTATCGAAAGAATGTAGCAAGATTCGTGCCAACTCGACATATAAGCCTATATCCCTCTTAAAAGCGCTTTAACAAGGCATTCGCGATAACCAATTTCTCAAAATGATAAGTTCAAGCTCCAAACCTTCCAGATAATTCGGAAATTTTCTATCGAACTATGTATTAATTCAGCGAATTATAACCTTAAGGAGGCTAATCATTTTGATAAACGTTCTTATCGAAATGAGTTCCCTTGCAACAAAGCACTCCTAGAAAGT
>NZ_JYNH01000008.1 GCF_000960765.1 Desulfosporosinus sp. I2
ACAGAAGGAGGAAATTAGTAGATGTAATGAAAATGGATGGTAGATAAAAAGCTCATTTCTCAGGCCTATCCTTATCAGGAGTTAGTGGATTTAATCTGCTCTCCAAATAGTAATTAATTGTAATTCCAATTTAGGATGATTGTTTTAAGAAATAAGTCATTAGAAAGTTAGAGATTAGATAAAGGAGAAAAACCTGTGATAGAAGTTTCTCATTGCGATCTAGCCTACATTCAAGGAACCTCACAGGTCAAAGTCTACGACCAGTTTGATTTGAAGATTGAACCTGGAGAAAGTCTAGTCCTTATCGGTCCATCGGGCTGCGGAAAAAGCACTCTTCTTTACCTTCTATCTGGATTGCTACGACCAACAGGGGGTGAGATTAAGATTTGGGGTGAGAAAGTAGTAGAGACTCGTCAAAAAACAGCCTTTATTCTGCAAGAATATGGGCTGTTTCCTTGGCTCAATGTAGAGCAAAATGTTACTCTGGGTTTACGGGTCCGGCATATACCCAAGAGGAAGTATCAGAGCATCGTGGAGGAAATGATTCACAAAATGGGGTTATGGGAAGTGAAACATCATTTTCCGAGCCAGTTGAGCGGTGGACAAAGACAGAGAGTGGCTTTGGCTCGGGCGTTAACCCTACAACCGGATCTTTTGTTGATGGATGAACCTCTATCTGCCCTTGACGCTTTGACCCGTGAACGGCTTCAAAACCTCTTATTAGAAATTTGGCAGGAACGAAAATTAACCACAGTTTTAGTGACTCACAGTATTGAAGAGGCAGTTTTTCTCGGCAGTAGGATCTTAGTCCTTGTGGATGGTCGACCCACGCATATTATGGGCGAAATCGATAACCCTCGTGTAGGGCAAATGGGCTATCGTCAGACAGCGGATTTTTTCCAAAAGACAAGTTATGTCCGCTCTCTTCTGGAAAAGGAGGGAGCAACAGTATGACCTGGAAAGCAAGAAAACTTCAAGGACAGTTCTTGGGATATCTAGGAGCTACGATATTTTTGTTGGCCCTTTGGCAATACGCTGCTTGGAGCCTTAAAACTCCTCTTTTACCCACACCTGGAGCTGCTTTGAAAGCTACTCTAAGGTTATTAGAAGCAGATCTGGGCCGACATCTATGGGTTAGTACTTATCGAGTGGTTATATCAACCTTTATTTCCCTATTTCTAGGGCTTCCTCTAGGATTAATAATGGGTTATGAACGAAGAATTGATCGCTTTTTAGCTCCTTTAGTTTATCTTACTTACCCAATTCCTAAAATAGTCTTTCTTCCTCTAATCCTCTTATTTCTGGGTTTGGGGGACCGTTCTAAGATATTTCTGATTACTTTTATCGTCTTCTTTCAAATTTTAGTCACAACTCGTGATGCAGTTCGAAAAGTTCAATCTGAAACGATTTCTTCACTGCGATCTTTGGGAGGGAATCGTGCACAGATCTATCGCTACGTACTATTGCCTGCAAGCTTACCAGATGTTCTGACAGCTCTGCGCCTGAGCATGGGAACTGCCATTGCCGTCTTGTTCTTTGCGGAATCATTTGCGACGACAGAAGGGTTAGGGTACTTCATTATGGACTCGTGGAGCCGAGCTGCTCCGGATGAGATGTTTGCAGGAATTATAATGATGGCACTATTAGGAGTTAGTTTATTTATAGTTGTGGATCTCTTGGAAAAGGTTCTTTGTCGTTGGCAGGACTTAAAAGGGAACTGAAACTGTGATAAAAGAGCATAGTATGACCGATTATTTAAAAGTCTTGGTTATTAATATCTTTATACGAGGAGTGAAAACTATGGCTGAATTCAAAGAAGTTAGTAATTCTCAAACTTTGAACGAAATTTTAGACGAGTCAATTCAACGCAAGGTGTTTATTTTTAAACATAGCACGACATGTCCAATTAGTGCTCGTGCTTGGCAAGAGGTTCAGAATTTTATTAATCAAAGTTCAAGTGAAATCCTTGTAACCATGATCAAAGTGATTGAATCCCGGCCGATTTCTAATCAGGTGGCTGAGGATTTAGGGGTTAAACATCAATCTCCTCAAGTTTTACTTTTAAGTGATCGACAGGTCATCTGGACTACTTCACATCAGTCAGTCACTCAGGCTAATCTTATTAAAGCACTGGCAGGGGAAATTCAGCCTTTTAATCTTAACCTATAGTTAGAATGGCATTTTTACACGCCACATAACTATTTCACTTTACTTAATTCACAGGAATTGGAATATAATGATTAAGAGTAGCCTAGTGAATTAAGGATGAGGAAGAGGTGATATCTAGTCATGAAGTACAGTGAATTTGAATTTGGACTTAATAATGGGGCCGCTCTTTTTGCGAGGGAGTGGCGACCGGAACGTGACGTTCGAGGGGTTGTTTGCCTTGTCCATGGATTGGGAGAACACAGTGGTCGGTATGCTCATTTGGCATTGGCCTTAACTCAAGCAGGCTATGTTCTCATGAGCTATGATCAAATTGGTCACGGAAAATCGCTGGGTCAGCGTGGACATACTCCATCCTATGAAAGGCTTCTGGATGATATTGATAGTTTTAGACAAGAATGCTTGCAACGTTTTCCTAGTTTACCACTCTTTCTTTATGGACATAGTCTAGGTGGTAACTTAGTGCTTAATGATTGTTTACGCCGTCAACCTGAGTTTAAGGGAGTCATTGCTACCAGTCCTTGGCTAAGATTGACGGTTGAACCAACTGCTCTCGCTAAATTATTGGCCTTTGTGTTAAATAAAGTCTGGCCAACCTTTTCACTGTCTAACGGTCTTGATGTTCATGCTCTATCCCATGACAAAAGCATGGTCGATGCCTATAAGCTCGATCCTCTTGTCCATGACCGCATTTCTGTTCGAATGCTTACCACGGTAGAGCAGGCAGGACTCTGGGCAGTCGAAAATGCGGCCCAGTTTAAGTTACCCTTGTTACTAATGCACGGCGGGGCAGATCCCATAACATCTGTTGACGCTTCGTCAAACTTTGCGGCGCAGATCGAACAAGGCTGCACTTTGAAAATTTGGACTGGCTTATTCCATGAGCTTCATAACGAAACCGATAAATCGGAGATAATTGCCTACCTAATCACTTGGTTAGATTCACTGACCCCATGAAACTAGGATCCATTAAATGACCTATGATATAATCTTCTAAATATACCTTACTCCAATAATGGGGTAGGGTATTTCAATTAACTGAGGTGTAACATGGAAGCGACAAGGGAGATATATTGGAATATTAACGGTAAGGGCGTTATGTATAGCGTCGCTCTAATAGCCTTCGTAATTTTAATAGTTGGCGTTACTCAAAAGGTTCAGAGCTGGAATAAGGGTCGACCCATCAAGTACGATAATCTGGGCTTAAGATTTAAGATGTTTTTTTCAGCCATCCTCCAACATGACAAAGGGGTTTTCAGGGGAACTTTCCGTCGATTCATGCATTTATTTGTTTTTTATGGTTTTCTTATGTTGAGCTTTGGAACGTTAGTGATTGCTATCCAAGATCATTTTGGAATTCCGTTATTCTATGGAAAGAAGTATTTAATCCTGAGCCTACTGCTTGATTTATTTGGATTATTGACCATGATAGGAATTGTGATGGCCACCTATAAGCGATATATTGATAAACCAGACCATGAAGATTACTCCTTTGATGACGCAGTTTTGCTCATTCTCGTCTTTGCAATCCTTTTAACTGGTTTTATGTTAGAGGGCTTGCGCATTTTTTCAACCAACGATCTTTGGAGATGGTGGTCACCAGTCGGTCTATTCTTCTCCAATGTATATCAAAAATCAGGATTATCAGTTCCGTTGGCTTTGAGATTTCATGCTTTTATTTGGTATTTTCATATGCTTTTAACCTTTAGTTTTATCGCCTACATTCCGTATTCAAAATTGTTTCACATGGTGGCATCTCCGCTGAACATTTTCCTCAGATCGTTTTCTCCAACAGGGACGTTAACGACGAGTGCTATACTATCTAATGATGCTGATAAGATTGGCGCTGGACGACTTGAAGAGTTTAGCAAGAAGCAGCTTATTGAATTAGATGCTTGTATATCCTGTGGGAGGTGTCAAAAAGGTTGTCCTGCCTATATGAGTGGTGCGCCTTTATCCCCAAGGGTGGTTATACAAAGTTTGAAAAAGCACGCCAACCAAAGCAACTCTCTTTTCAAAAGAGGTCTAATCAATGGTTCCCCAATCATAGATCAGGTGATCTCAAAAGAAACGCTATTAGCTTGTTCGACCTGTGGACTATGTGAAGAAAAATGTCCAATGTCTATTGAACATATTAAACGAATCGTTGATATGCGCAGAAGTCTTAACACTGAGGACAAGGGTTACCCGTTGGAGGTCGAAACAATTTTTAAGACTCTTTCGAGAGAGGGGAATCCTTGGGGATTTCGTCAAGAGAGTAAGTATTATCTGGGAGATTCACAGATTTCATTACTTAGTGAAAAGAAGCAGACAGATATTCTTTATTGGGTCGGTTGTTTTGGTTCCTATGAATCTCGCAATCAGAAGGTCTCTGAAGTAATGTTCAAAATTTTACAGAAGGCAGGCGTTGATTATGCGGTTTTGGGAACGGAAGAAACGTGTTGCGGAGATTCAGTAAGGCGTCTCGGTAATGAAAAGCTCTTTCAACAATTAGCCCTTGAAACTATCCAAAAATTAAAGCGCTATGAATTCAAGACAATCGTGACTCATTGTCCGCATTGTTTTAACACTCTAAAAAATGAGTACCCACAGTTCGGTGGGAATTATCAAGTAATGCACCATTCGGAATTCATTCTAAACCTCATTAAATCTGGAAAAATAAGCCTAAAGGGTGTCCTTAAAAGCAAAGTTACGTTTCATGATCCTTGTTATTTAGGGAGATATAATGATGTTTATCAGGCACCCAGAGAAGTCATAGCCTCAATTCCAGGACTTGAATTAGTAGAAATGAAAAACAATCGAACTTGGGGTTTCTGTTGTGGTGCTGGGGGTGGGCGACTATGGACTGATAATCATGACAATCTCCAGAAGGGTGATCAAATTCACGACATTTTGGTAAAGAAAGCTTTAAGAACTGAAACTGAGATCCTTGCCACAGCCTGCTCCTTATGTTTAACGACGTTGACAGAAGCAATATCCAGTTCTGGTGCAAATCTTGAAAGTAAAGATATCGCAGAATTAGTTTACGATGTCCTATAGTAAAAACATGAGGTTGACCTGAACCGTCAACCTCATGTTTTTTTTAGTTATTAAAGACATAGTGATGATCAGCAAGGATCACTATTGAGAATCTAAAGGAATAACCAGCCAAGCAACAAGATAGGCCAAAAATCCTGTGCCCCCTACGAAGAGAAGAAGTATTGCGGCAATTCGCACGAGACTGGGATCCACTGCTAAGTATTCGGCTAATCCTCCACATACACCACCAAGTTGTTTATCAAGGCTAGATCGATACAAACGTTTCGGCATACCTTACCCTCCCTTTAAACATTGTACAGCCTATAGAATTTTATCTCTTGGCTATTTTTAGCTCACACTCTTAATACGCAAGAAGGGATCTAATTGTTACATCTTGCTAATAATATTTTTTTTAGTCTACTTTTCAAGGGCCATATTTAGGGGATTTCGAGGAACTGTTATTTATTATTCAACCATTATATTCCAGATTCATTTGATAATTGCTTTAATTTATGATAAATTTCAAATGACTAGTATAAAGATAATGTATATCAATCAATTGAATTAGATGATGAATCAATAATAATCAATAATAATTCGTTAACTCTTAAGTATTAATATATTTAGAAATAAGGGAGAGAGAACGTTGAAGAAATTTATCGGCATTTTTCTAAAGGGTCTATTAGTCCTAACTCCTATAGCGATTACATTCTATATTCTATATAAAATGTTTTTAGTAACTGATGGATTATTTAAAGGATTGCTGGAGCGTGCTGGCTTATATTTTCCTGGGTTCGGAGTGATTGTCACTCTGGCCATGATCTTTCTAGTCGGTTTGTTAGCTTCAAACTGGTTGACGAATCGATTACTTAATTATTTAGATAAGATTTTTATTAAAGTACCCCTTCTCGGAAGTATCTATGGAATTATTAAAGATACTGTAAATTCCTTTTCAGCGAATAAAAAGGGCTTTTCGCGTTTAGTCGTAGTTAACATGTCCGATGAACTTAAGCTGCTAGGATTTCTCACGAATGACGAAGAAAGCGCCTTTATTCCAAAGGGTTACGTAGCAGTCTACCTAATGCAGTCAATGCAATGGGCTGGGAATCTGATTCTTGTGCCGGAAGAGAAAGTTCAACAGATCGAAGTTTCCTCTGAAGATGCCTTGAAGTTTATTGCTTCTGCTGGGCTTTTAAGTAAGAAGGCGACACATGAAGCCATGAATTAAGGCTTGCCCAAGTTGGGCAAGCCTTAATTCATTCGATTTAATTAGTAACTTTCTGACGATTAATTACTCGGGAAGAAACGTTGCGCAGTCTGTCATTTCTGTGCTCTGAGCATTTGGGGATTGAACTTCAATTTTGTCAGCATGGCAATGATTACCTTGACCATAATAATGGCATGTGTTCACCACACATGTAATTCCTCCATTTGGCTGAGGCATTTTTTGAGCGCGTTGTGCCATTGAGCATCCTCCTTTGTTTTTGAATTCCTATAATATTATTGCCCAGTTTGTATCGATTCATGAATACCAATTCTTAACTTTATTTCATATTTTTGATTATTAAATTATATCATGCTATAGCGTTGCAAAATGACCTATTTAAGTGAAGCTTTATGATATATTATTGTTCAAATTCATAAAAGCTATTATCAATAGATAACGCTATCAAAGTCAATAATAGTTTATCGTCGATTAATAAGCTGATAAAGGAGAAACGTCATAATGGATATCAAGCTTGATAAGAAGGGGTTGGAACCCTATAAAGCGATAGCCAACGAATATCTTAAGGACAAGAAAAAGTCTCTAGGCCTTCTCAATGAGGCACTACAAAAGGCTACGACTCATAGGAGCGCGTTGGGTGAAACCTGGGAGAAGTTACAATTGCTATTTGGAGTGTTAAGAGATTGGCTTAACGGCAACTATAAGGAAATGCCTAAACGTTCTCTCCTGATGATTATCTTAGGAATTGTTTACTTCGTTTCGCCTATCGACGGAATTTTTGATTATATTCCTTTTGCTGGGTTGGTCGATGATGCTGCAGTGGCTGGTTTTGTTATTTCTCAAGTAAGCGTTGACCTTGAACGATATAAACTATGGAAAAAGCAAGTCGAAGCTTAGCTCGAACACTTGACACAAAATGGCAAAAAACAGCCTAAAACTTGCGGTTTAGGCTGTTTTTCTTTGCTGTGTTTCACACAGCCCCTTCATGTGGATAGAGCCCTGTAGCGTAGTACTGCCGAAGTATTATCCGCAATATATGCGCAAGACTTCCTTAACTGTTCATTCGGAGGAAGGCCAGGGCGAGGTGATTTCTTAGACTATTAGAATTGTCAAATGAGCGTAAAATTCTGAGACAGTGTAACATATATTTTCAAAATGAATTTGTGGATAAAATCAAACATGCCGGGACATTCAGAAAAATACGTAACATTGTTTAACATGTTTTTTGTTTCGGGGACATAAGAACTTGTTTTTTGCTTGCTTATTTGCTGGTACCAAATTTGCATAAGTGTTTATACATCTAAATATTAATCAGATCAATCTTAAATTATTTCATGCAATATATTACTTATTGATTCCAAGGTTAATAAAAATAGGGCATTCTTGTGTATTTAGCCACCGTCAATGTGTCGATGTTGATAAATTTGAGGAAGAAGGGGAGTTATATTTGTCTAGTAACTTTATCTATCATAACCGGGATCACAAATTTATTATCAAGGAATGGATAGAAGGAGAAAAGATCTTTGGCTGGAATCGATTCAAGGATTATTTAAGTATGGATGATGTTGATCAGATTCTTGACCAGGCCTTGAAAGTCTGCAAGGATGTAGTTGCTCCGACGAATGATGATGGTGACCGAATAGGGGCGATATTTAGTGAAGGCAAAGTGATCGTCCCGAGTTCCTTTCATCACGCTTATCAATTTATCCAGAAAAACGGCTGGGGTTCAACTAACAAAGATGTGGAAGGGGAGGGGATTCTGCCTAATATTTTATTCGGTGCCGTACACGAATATTTACAGGCAGCTAATCCCAGTTTAGAAACGTACATCGGGTTGACTAGTGAGACAGCCACAGTCATTCAATCCTACGGCTCTCAAAAACAGGTTGAACGGTTTGCTCCGAAAATATTTGAGGGTGTCTGGGCTGGCACCATGTGTTTAACCGAACCCGGAGGCGGCTCTGACGTAGGAGACATGCTTTCTAAAGCTTACCCGACGGAAGATCCATCAGTCTACAAAATTAAGGGGACAAAATGTTTTATTTCAGCGGGTGACCATGACCTAACTGAGAATATTATCCACTTAGTACTTGCTCGGATTGATGGAGCGGCAGGAGGTACTAAAGGTCTATCTCTATTTATTGTACCAAAGATCTGGGTTAACGACGATGGAAGCCTTGGCGAAGCGAATGATGTAGCAACAGTTGGAATCGAAAAGAAAATGGGACTTAAGGGGTCTGCCACTGCTGTCCTAAGTTTTGGTGAAGAAAGCACCTGCAGGGGGTTTCTGTTAGGTGAACCTCCAGATGCCAAAGGCTTGGGGCAAGGGATGGCTCAGATGTTCAAGATGATCAACGAGTCCCGGATCAACACCGGGCACAGCGCTCTAGCAGTAGCCACAGTTGCCTACAACAATGCAGTCGCTTATGCTAAGGAACGTGTACAGGGGAAGCTGTTCTGCAATCCTAAGGCAGGAAGGGTTCCGATTATCCAGCATGAGGATGTCAGGCGCATGCTGCTAACACAGAAGGCCGTGCTGGAAGGTATGCGGGCGATGGTTTTTAAAGGTTACTACTATATGGATCAGATTACCTTTGGTCAGGATGATGCTGACGTCATGGAAGCCAATCGTAGGATCGAAATAATTACCCCGCTGATTAAGGCTTATTGTTCAGATCAGGCATGGACTCTTATCGCTGAAGCTATCCAAGTGCACGGGGGGTACGGTTTTACTGAAGAGTATCCGGTAGCGCGCCAGGCCAGAGACAGTAAGATTTACTCCATTTGGGAAGGCACCAATTATATTCAATCCTTGGATTTGGTAAGTCGCAAATGGAAACTTGAAAATGGCAGCATATTCAACGAGTGGCTCGCTGAGCTAAAGCAATTTATTAATATACACAAAAATAGCAGCTACTTCATTAAGGAATTTGAAATTCTTATTCAAGCTGTCCTAGCTTATCAGGAATTGCTGGAAGTGATGCAAGGTTACTTAAATATGACTCCAGGCTTCGTTCCTCTGTATTCCACCAGAGTTCTTAGGGTTACCGCTGAACTGTATATCGGTTGTCTCTTAATGCAACAGGCTTTGGTGGCCCAGAATAAATTAACTGAAGCCAATTCTGAACAGTCTTTTTATAAAGGTAAGATTTTCAGTGCGCGTTTTTATGTTAGAAATATTGTTCCAGACGTTATGGCAACGGTCCGGGTCATTAAAGAGGAGGACAGCTCCGCGCTAGACATTCCAGAGGAGGCTTTTTAGTATATTGTTTGTTTCATCGCACAAATTCTTGCCCTTCCAGAAAACATCATTATTACCGCGTTAATGCCTGTCGGATTTCCGGACCAAAACCCCGCACCCAGACCTAGGATAGCTCTAGAGGAAATCAATTTAAAGCCTAATTCACTTTAATCAACGCCATTCTAAATGCACCGACTCAGAGCAAAGCCCTGTGGTGTCTGAGAATAAGTAGTAAAAAGGCCCGGCATCATATTAACATAGCCGGGCTAAGGACAATGCAAATTGCTTCAAAAAACCGATCTTAAACGATCAGAAAGCCAGCGGACAAGGAGTCTTTGAAATAAGCTCTTAGGAAAATTCGAATAATTTGTATTCGTTTAACTTTCTATAGAGCGTCGGCCTGCTTAAGCCCAGCACTTGTGCGGCTTGGGTTTTATTGCCATTCACTATGGCTAACGTGTTTAAGATAGATTCTCTTTCCAATACCTTTAGCGAAGTCCCAGCTTCAGGCGACTTTAACTTTTGGGCTATTTCAAAAGGCAAGTGCTCAGGTAAAATGGAGCCATTGACCAACACCGCAGTTCTCTCGGCCGTGTTTTGTAATTCCCGGATATTACCGGGCCAACTGTACTCGCAAAGAATTTTTTGGACTGCCATAGTGGTTTCTGGGACTTCTTTCTTAAACTGGTAACAAGAATCTGTCAGAAACCGCTTCCAAAGAGATTGAATATCTTCTGGACGCCGTCGAAGCGGCGGTAATGTAATCTTAACCACATTTAACCGGTAATACAGATCCATTCTGAAGCGACCTTGGCGTACCTCGGCGAGCAAATCCTGGTTAGTCGCGGCGATAACCCTTACGTCGATCGGAATTACTTTATGTCCGCCCAGCCTAACTATTTCCCTATTTTGCAAAACTCTGAGCAAGATGACTTGAACATCTGGGGGCAACTCCCCAATCTCGTCCAGAAATATCGTTCCTCCGTTGGCCAACTCAAACTTGCCAGCATTTCCATGTTTTTTGGCACCGGTAAAAGTCCCTTCCTCATAACCAAAGAGCTCACTCACAACTAGTTCCCTGGGTATAGCTCCGCAATTGATGGCGATTAAAGGCTTGCTATTCCGAGTACTGGCGTAATGAATTGCCTGTGAAAACATCTCTTTTCCGGTTCCCGTTTCGCCCTCCAGGAGAACATTAACGTCACTGGCAGCTACCTTCTCAGCTATGACCTTTGCATCTAGGAAGGATTTGCTTTCACCTATTAAATCGGCGAAATTATATCTCATGGCAGTTTTAAAGGGTTTCTCTGTAACTGTTCTTTTTTCAAACCATAGGACTTTATTTTCACCTAAAGCATTGGAGGCGATGATGATTTCTTTATCTTTCATCACTGGAAACCGTAATGATTGGTTATTCCCGTTGAGCTTTATTTTGTGATGCCAATGATTTTCAAGTTCGCTGATTTTCACGGGGGTTGTCCCCAAACTAGCCTTGGCCATGGAATTGGCTGAAATAATCTGATCATCGGCATCAACAAGCAGTCCGGCCCGTGGAATTGCTGAAAACAGGTATTCGGAAAAGGATTTCTGCCAGGACAACTGTTTGCTTAAATCAGCTTCTTTCATTACTCTGTTCAGTAAACTTGCTATCAGCCAGGCGATAGTCGCGATAGCGGGAAGTTGTCCAGTACGACAGGTAATTGTAACTACACCGGCAAGTTGTTTTGTAGGAGTAAAGATTGGGTAAGAAGCGCCGTCGTAGAGGTGAAATGCCGAACAATAGTGCTGATAACCTTGAGTAACAATTGGTTTTATAAGTTTTAGGCAAAGGCCAGTACAAGTGGTCCCGACAGAGGTTTCCGTCCAGATAGCCCCTGGGACATACCCATTTTCATAGGATTCCTCGATCCCTTGTTTAGGGCCGTCGAGGTAGAGTATTATGCCATCGTTGTTAACCAAGGTGACAGCAGCTGCTAATTGTTCTAGCAAAGAATTTATCATTGTCTTGATATTGTCCGAAAGGCTTATGTACACCGGGTTGCTTTTCTGATAATTACTGAGATTTTGAGGGCTCACGGTCAACGGTTCTCTTTTTAAAAAAGGGTTAACGTTCGATTCCTTAGACCTTTGCCAAGAAGTGCGGATAAGAGCTGGAATATCTGGTGTAAGACTTCCCCGTTCAATGAACTTCTTCCATTCTATATGAGTTAGCATTCAATCCCCCCAGATACTTGGATATAAAGTGATTGCGGGAACGGGTTGTGGGATTATTACTAACCAAGGTGCCTATCCAGATCCATTGGGTGAAGGAAAATCATATTTTCGCCAGATCGCTCTATTTGACGATAAGTTTTTGCCCCAATTTGAACAAATTGCCGGTTATATCCATGATAACGGGGCTGTGGCTATTCAACAGATTTTACATGCTGGCAGGTATGGAGGAATTGACCTCGGCTATTGTGTTCAACCTTCGGTAGTACCTCAAACTCTACCTCATTTCCGTCAGCCCCGGGAAGTTAGCAAAGAACAAATTAAAGCAATGGTTACGCAACATGCAGAAGCTGCAAAACGAGCCATAAAGGCTGGTTTTGACGGTACGGAAATAACTAGTTTTATGGGTTATCTATTAGCGAACTTCAATTCCAAGTTTACCAATCGCAGGACGGATGAATATGGTGGCTCAGTAGAAAACAGGGGTCGCTTTATGCGGGAATTGATTTACGCTATCAAAGAAGCGCAAGGGGATGACCATCCTTTAATCGTACGCCTAAACGGGGCCGAGCTTATGGATGTTCATGGCGGTAACACAGAGGATGAATGTTTCGAATTAATGAAGATGGCTGGTGATGCCGGCGTAGATATGATCAGTGTAACAGTCGGTTGGCAAGAAGCACCGGAATCTTCGATCGGGCGGGATGTTCCTCCCGGTCACTGGAACCGTCTAGCCATAAGGGCTAAAAAACTTCTCCCCAATATTCCGATAACCTTCGGGGTACGGTTGCCTAATCCAGTGATGGCGAATCAGAATATAGCCGATGGAGAATTCGACTATTGGGAAGTTTGTCGCCCTATGCTTGCGGAGCCGGAACTTTTGCATAAAGCAGCTGAGGATCGTCTGGATGAAGCAAAACATTGCTTAGGCTGTATGAATTGTCTTGCCCGACTATTTAGGGATCTGCCCTATCTTTGTACGAATAATCCGGCCTTAGGCCATGAGGTTGAACCGGAATACCTTATTACTCCGGCAGTGGTTAAAAAGAAGATTATGATTATCGGAGCAGGGCCAGCAGGAATTGAGTGCGCAATTGCCGCGACAAAGCGAGGGCATGATGTAACCATTTATGATAAGAGTGACAGTATTGGCGGGAGTCTTGTAGGATATGCAGCCTATGATATTGCCAATAAAGCGGACCTTCAAAGTCAAATTTCTTATTATCAGACGATGCTAAATAAGCTGGGAGTTAAAGTAAATCTCAATACGGATGTGAACCCTAAGCTTATGAGAAGTATTCTTCATCAATACGATGTAGCAGTGCTTGCCGTGGGAGCCGGAGTTGATACTAGTGTAATTCCAGTACCAGAACAAGAGGGCGTATTAGTTTTGGCTGCCGATGTTGCTAGAGGAAAGGTAAACGTGGGGCAAAAGGTGGTAGTCTTGGGTGGCGGCAAGATTGGTTTAACTTTGGCGGAAGGTCTAACCCAGGAGGGTAAAGAAGTAACCATTGTTGAAAAGGAAAAGAGGATTGCCGGAGATGTCATCCCCACTTGGAAATGGCGACATTCCTCTTGGGTAGACCAATTAAAAATAAAGACGTTAACGCTTAGTAAACCAATAAAAATCGGAGTTGGTGGAGTAACTGTCGTCAATGACAAAGGTGAAGAAACGTTTGTTGAAGCAGATACGGTCATTGCTGCGTCACCTAGAAAGCCTAATCAAGAGTTGTTCCAAGAGTTTGAATTTATGGTTGATGAGTTACATGGGGTTGGTGACGCTATGGTTCCTCGGGGACTCTTACAGGCCATTCATGAGGGATATCGTTTAGGAGTACGGATTTAGACGAGAGATGCGGGGGTGAGCTATGTGGTATCAACAATAGGTGAAATGTTTTTAGATGCTCAAGGCTGGCAAACCATACTTGACCGTAGGCCGGAGATCTTTACCGACATGCTTCAGGGGGCTAGCCTGGGGATATTGCCTAAAAAGGAGTTGGAGTCCACTGGAGGAACCATGCTGATCTGGATAAAGCAAGTCGATAAAATGGCGGTGTTTTATCGACCCTTCACAGGTTTCCAGAATACCAGTGTGGACTTATTAATGATAGCTGATGATGTAGCCCTCGAGTCACTTCATAGTAAAGCACAGGAAAATCCTTTTTATGAAATGAGAGAACAGATTCGCAATGGTAATATCCTCTATTATGTGATGAAGACCAAGAATGAACTACTTGACTTAGGCTATGAAGAGTTAATTGATGTTTTGGGGATTCCCTTTCTGGGTGCTTGTCGTTAATATTTAGAAAGGGGTGGCAGAGATGATATTTCTAAATCCAAGTGGAGCCCCAGAACTCGGCTGTAGTGAGTGTGGTTGTCGTTGGTATGACCGTTTAACAAATAGTTGTTATGAATGTGGTCAGATAGTTTCAGAGGAAGATATTGCTGAATATCAGGCAGCTTTGGAATTGTTTTATGAAGAAAGAGGCATTAAGCCTTAAATTGAAATAAGGAGGAGAAGCTTGACGGATGTAACTAGTGACGCTCTTAAGAAGCTGGAAAGAGATTGGCGTTCAATGATTTTCATTTCCCATGATTTTTTTCATTGCTGGAGGAGGGTTCTTGAGGAGAAGTTTGGAGCAGAGGAAACGGTTAATTTGGTGGACCGCTTTTGGGAATTAGTTGGCGAGGGAACCGCAGAAAGTTATCTTAAACGTGGCCGGGATACTGAAGATCTAGAACAAATAGTCGATGCTTTTGTCCGAGCTAGTCTTGTCATGGGAGAAAGTGCTAAATCGGTTAAAGACGGAAATGACGTTTTACTCATCCACGATGCCTGTCCTTGGATAGGTTCTTACAAGGATTACGGAGCACCGGGACAATGTCAAGCAGGCTGTGACAAGTGGTTTGAAACGGCATTAAAGAAAATATCTCGTGATTTCTCTGTCAGAACAGATAGTTGTTTGGCAGCGGGTGAAAGTACCTGTACTAGACGCTACTCTAGAAAGACTTATGGATAATGAGACAAGTCATTTGAACGAATACTAAAAGAATGGCTGAAAATTTAACAACGAGATGCTTGTAATCTATCCCTACTTGCATTAAAATGTTTATAAATCAATATTATTTTGTTATTGGTGCCCTTAAATAAGGGAGAATAGGGAACTGGGTGAGAATCCCAGACGGACCCACCACTGTAAAGAGGAGACTTATGCATTGCCACTGGAAAACCGGGAAGGCGCATAAAGTCAATGATTCTGAGTCAGGAGACCTGCCAGTAACCTAAGTAAGTCATGAATAAAGGTAAAGTTCATGGTCAGTCTTTGTTTTCAATTGCTAAATTGAAAACGGGGATTAGGCTATGAACTTTTTTATATGCCTTTTGAGGAAAGGGGGTGAAACAGTTGGGATATCTGGGCCGAGATGTTGAAGTCGTCTCGATAAACAATACACAATATTTGGTGGCTTCCTGTGATTCCTGTGGTGCAATTGGTATGAAGGAATTAGATGCTTTTAAGATTTCTTGGTTCGTAACAGGGAAGTTGACTACCCGAGTTGCGTTGTTGGAAGTCCTTTCTACAGGGGCTGTACCACAGTTGCTGACTGTGGCGATTTCAAACGAGCCTAACCCTACAGGGGATGAACTATTAAAGGGGGTGAACAATGAACTAGAATCCGCTGGATTAAAAACTTTACCTATGGCAATCAGCACGGAAAAAAACATGCCCACGCAACAGACCGGTCTCGGGATTAGTGTCATTGGTGTGGTTCAGAAAAATAACTTGCGTCTAGGAACAGCTCAGCTAGGAGATGACGTTTATTGTTTAGGGCTTCCAAAAGTCGGATCTGAACTTAGCAATCCAGATGATCCGGAAATTGCGCAAGTGAAAGCTATTCAGGCTCTTTTAGGGATCCCAAGTATTCATGACATCATTCCAGTCGGGTCAAGAGGAATACGCAGAGAAGCTGAACAACTTGCCTCTACTGTAAATTCCCGACTGCGCATTGATCCTTCCTGTATTCTCGACTTGGATAAATCAGCAGGACCGTCCACGTGTCTGGTTTTCTCATCATCTTCATCTTCATCTATATCCACGTCTTCATCTTCATTTTTATCGACTAAGGGCTTAAATCATGGGTTCTTAAACTTTCCGGATTTACCTTTATCTAGAATTGGCCAATTATACTAAAATTTGAGGAGGAATATTTCATGAATAATTTAGAAACAGAAAACAAGGATTTAAAACTATCCGCTTGGAATGTCAAGAGACTTTCGATTATGGCCATTTTTATTGCTTTAAGTGCCGTGGGAGCGCTTATTAAGATTCCAAGTCCTGTTGGAACCATCGGCATGGATTCTGCACCCGGATTTTTCAGTGCATTAGCTTTTGGAGGACTAACGGGAGCTATTGTCATTGCTTTTGGACACTTATTGACGGCTGCGGTTATCGGATTTCCTATGACAATTCCGATCCATTTATATATTGCTTTACAAATGGCTTTATGGGCTGTGGCCTATCGCTGGGTGAATAAGAAGTTCGGTTTGATTCCCGCAGCCATCGTTGCAATTATCCTCAACGGGGTTGTGTCATCGTTTGCGATGCTTCCAATGATGGGTATGGGTGGTGTGATTGGACTGATGCCTTTCCTTGTTGTTGGAGCAGCTCTTAATGTTATAATCTCTGCAGTAGCCTACAAAGCAATTAAGGGAAGTCGGCTCATTTAGATGATGAGGTGAAAACCGTGGAGATCGTGGAAAACTTAAAAACTACAAATTCCCATGAGACTGATATATCTGCTCATTTAAAGCATGTAGAAAATGCGATTGAACTTAATAATATCTCCTATTATTATCCGAACGTCGTAGAACCTAGCTTAAAAAAAGTCAGTTTAAACGTGGAAAAAGGAAAATTTGTTCTTTTAATGGGGGCTACTGGGGCGGGGAAAACGACCTTAAGTTTATGTCTTAACGGCCTGATTCCCCAGCTTCTAGAGGGCAAACTAACCGGACAGGTAAGTGTTGCAGGAAAGAATGTCGGGAAAACAGCGGTACAATCGTTATCCAAGGTTCTGGGGCTTGTTCTTCAGGATCCAGAAACCCAAATTATTGGTCGGACGGTTGAGGAAGATACCGCCTTTGGCCCCCGTAATTTTTTGGTTCCCTTGGAGCAGATTAAACAAAGAGTTGATCAAACATTAGAGAAAGTTCGCCTTAAAGGATATAATCAACGCTTATCTGAGGAACTCTCAGGAGGGGAAAAACAACGCTTGGCGATTGCGGGCGTTCTCGTGATGGAACCAGAAATTTTGGTCCTGGACGAACCAACTTCGGAACTTGATCCCATCGGACGGGCTGAAATCTATGAAACGTTGGATGAGTTACGCAGGAAAAAAGATTTGACTATTTTGTTAGTCGAACACTCCAGTGAAGAGCTAATTCATAAGGCCGATGAAGTCGTCGTACTTAACCAAGGGGAAATCTTCTGGAAAGGGGTGCCAACGGAACTCTTCCGCAATCTTCCACTCTTGCGTCAGTGTGGGATAAAGCCGTTACCAGTTAGTCAGATTGGATGGGATTTTTATGAAAAGGGGTGGATCTCCTTTGCTGAAATCCCTTTAGATATCCCGTCAGCGGAAGGTTTAATTCGTGCGCTTTTACCGAAATACGGAAAACAACAGTGGCAACAGAAAGGGCAAGAACAAGAACAAAGAATTGAACGAGAAAGAGAACGAGAAAGAGATTTGGGGCTAGGGCTAGAATTAGATCAAGTACATAGAAGGAATTCTAGACTTAAACAGGAAGCGAACCAGTCAGATAAAAATAGCTCCGTTGAAGTACGTAATCTAATTTACCATTACAACTCGGAACAGCCAGCCTTACGAGGAATTAATTTGACGATTGAAGCTGGCGAGTTCGTGGCTTTGATCGGACAAAATGGTGCTGGGAAAACAACCTTAGCTAAACACTTGAATGGTCTTTTGAAACCAACCCAAGGAGAGGTTATCGTTGAAGGTATGAATACCCAACAGTATGATACGTCAGATTTATCAAAAACTATTGGCTACGTCTTTCAAAACCCCGATCATCAAATTTTCTCGGCAACGGTCGAAAAAGAATTAGAATTTGGCCTGAAAAATGCGGGTTATAAAGGCAAGGAAATCCGAGAACGAGTCGAACAAGTACTTCAGGTTACTGGGTTAGAAAAATATCGTAGTGTTCATCCATTTAGTTTGGGCAAAGGAGAACGGCAAATGATTGCTGTGGCTTCAATTCTAGTCTTAAAGCCTATGCTGCTGGTCATTGATGAACCGACCACTGGCTCAGACTGGGTAGGAGTTCAGACCATGATGACTTTGATTCGAAAACTAAACGCTGCAGGTACCACTATTATTATGATTAGCCATGATATGGATCTTGTGGCTCAATTTGCTAATCGGGTCATTGTCCTAAAAGAAGGCGAGATTTTATTGGATGGCACTCCTCAAAATGTTTTTTCAAACGAACAAATGCTCCTCGACTCTGCCATTATTCCACCCCAGTTCTGTAGACTGTCAAAGCAATTGAACGATATTTTAGGTCATGAAACCTTCATCGAATCCAGTGAATTTGCTGCGATGTTCGAAAGTAAGGGGACGACAGGATGTTAATAGAGTATTTAGCAGGGGACACCTTAATTCATCGACTAGATGTACGCACTAAAATGTTTGGCTTCTTAGGTTTTATGATTCTGTCCTTCCTATTCGAAGATCCAATCTATCAACTCATAATCGTTTTCTGCACTGGACTTTTAGCCTTTTGGATAAAAATCCCCCTGCGAAAGTTCATGGTAATGGTGGTTCCCTTGATTCCTATTATAATATCGATTATTCTAATGACAGGGTTCACGTTTTCTCCGGGGCGCTTTGATCGGATTTCCAGCCAAGCGGTCCTCTTTTATGCCCTGCCAGGAGACCGATTAGGGGCGACCGTGGGAGGATTTCTTATGGGCACAACGTTTATTTTACGTCTTTTAGGGATGATGATTGCTTCTACTGTATTGACCTTGACCACGACTATGGATGAAGTTACTCAATTCTTTCAGAAAATGAAGGTTCCTCCGGAAATCTCTATGATGCTGACAACCGCGATAAGGTTTATTCCGACCTTGGATAAAAAACGCAGGCAAATTGTTGAAGCACAAAAAGCACGTGGGACGAAATTTAACGAAAAGGGGATTATCGGTTCGATCCGTTCTTACCTTCCAATTATGATCCCTATGTTTATTAATTCAATTTTAATGGCTAATTCCTTATCAATGGCCATGCTTAATCGAGGATATGGCTTGACTCGAACTTGGACATCTGTGCGCGAACTTTCATTTGAACCAAGGGATTATGGAACGATTTCTTTGGTTGTTATATTATTAACGTTAGCAATCTTTGTCCGATTTAAACTCAATCTAGGGGTATTGTAATCTAAAAGTAGGAGAGTTACGATGGCACGAGATAAAGATAGACATACTTGGCGCGAAGGATATACTACAGGAAGCTGTGCAGCAGGCGCAGCAAAAGTCGCTTGTCTGCTCCTCAGGGGGGACAGTTTAGCTAAGCAGGTTGAGATTCCTCTGCCGAATTCAGCGCGTTTAACGATACCGATCCATCGTGGAGAATCCGGATATCCAGAAGCTAGGGCGAGCATTCTCAAAGACGGCGGGGATGATGCGGATATTACGCATGGGCTTGAAATCCAGGCGATCGCTCGCTATATTTCCCCTCAAGGAGAGGTCCACATCCGCGGGGGCCAGGGAGTTGGAACCGTCACTAAAAAAGGATTGGCTCTCTCGGTCGGGGAAAGTGCCATTAACCCGGTGCCAAAGAAGATGATTTTTGAAGCGGTTCGAGAGGTCTTTCCTACTGAAGCGCTTGAAATAATCATCGAAGTTCCTGACGGAGAAAAGACTGCCTTGCGTACCCTTAATCCGAGACTAGGGGTAATTGGAGGAATTTCAATTCTCGGGACAAGTGGGATTGTCCGACCAATGTCCGAGGAAGCCTTTAAAACCTCGATCCTGCCGGAGTTAGACCAAGCAGTAGCCTATGGGCATAAAACCATAGTTCTCACTCCAGGGCACTATGGGTATCGTGTGGCGACGGAGAGTTTTAAGGTACCGACCGAAGCAGTAATCCAAATGAGTAATTTTGTAGGCTATTTATTAGAAGAAGCTGCCTACCGGGGGATTAAACAAGTAATTCTCTTAGGGCATATTGGAAAGCTTATAAAAGTCTCCGGCGGAATTTTCCATACTCATAATCGTGTCGCTGATGCCCGAATGGAAATCCTGCTGGCGCATGCCGCACTAGCAGGGGTTAATCAGGACACCTTAAAACATCTGACTGAGTTTCCAACGACTGAAGGAGTTACCTCAGAACTATTGCTCCTTGGAGAGCAAAAGTTACTTCATCATCTGGCACACCTGGCAAGTGAAAGAGCCCAGGCGTTCGCTTTTGGAGATCTAAGCGTTGGAACGATTATGACATTATTAAATGGTCAACCAGTTGGCTGGGATCTGAAAGCTCGTCAGCTAGTTGAGGAACAAGGTTGGGCGTGGCCTATTTAGGGTAAAACAAGGGGACAGGTAAAACAAGGGGACATAAAACAAGGGGACACATAAAACAAGGGGACAGGTACGTTGTTTCTGTTACCTGATAGGTATAATAGAAAACAGTGGAAAACAGGGGGACGGAAAAACAGTGCACCTGTCCCCCTGTTTCACTTAAATAATCATTTTTTGAGAAGGTATTTTGAAAAAGAGGAATTTAGTATATACTTATAGAATAAATCATTATCCGTTCGAATACATTACTCGTGAATTTAATAGCGTTATGCTTAAGGTTCCTTTGTAATAAAGGATCTAAAAGGGGAAGTCGGTGAAAATCCGGCGCGGTCCCGCCACTGTAAACAAGGAGTTCTCTTCAGATATCCACCATCAACTACTTTGATGGAGGAGAGAACGATGCTTTGAAGCCAGGAAACCTGCCTTAAGTAACATCACAGACCTACGGGCGATAGGAATTGTGTGTGTTTATTTAGGGTAAACCATACGAGCCGCTCAGGCTCGTTTTTTATTTTACTAGTCAGCACAATCTGATCTCCTTAAACAAGCGATAAACGAAACTTATGGAAGAGGGGTCATGTATGTTACAGGTGATCGGAATCGGTCCTGGAAGGCCGGAATGGTTGCCCCCTGCAATTTCTGAACTTGTAAAGTCCTGTGAAATTTTAATTGGAGGGTCTAGAGCGCTTAAACTGTTTCCGGATTTCACAGGACGCCAGTATTCCTTATCCGGTGACCTAGCCAGTAGTGTCGAGCTGATCAGAAAGGCACTTCAGGAAGAAAAAATTGTTGGAGTTCTCGTCTCTGGTGACCCTGGATTTTTCAGTTTTTTACCTAGACTTAAAAGGGAATTTCCTGAGGAAAGAATCGACGTCTATCCAGGGATCAGCTCGCTTCAATTTGCTTTTGCGAGAGCTGGGCTTCCATGGCAGGAGGCAACATTTGCTAGTGTTCATGGTCGAGAGCTGTCCATCCTTCCTCAGATGATAACCCGTCCTACAGCGGTTCTAACCGGTGGAGAAAATACTCCTCAGAAAATCGCACAATTCTATCTGGACCGCGGCTATAACCCGTTAATATCGCTTGGGAATGCCCTTGCTTATCCAGAGGAATTTTGGGCGACAATGGATGCGGAGCATTTGGCTCAGGAAAAGACCTTGTTAAAAAATGCTATTGTTATCCTGTATCCTGCTCAGAAACGAGATACAGGGATCGATTCTCAGCAGGGTACGACAGATGATAGCCATCAGCTTTCCAAGCAAACTATTATTCATGATAACCGGAGACCCACTGAACACAAGACTGGTGCTAGGCTAGGAATTCCAGACGAAGAGTTTCTGCGAGGTAAAGTACCCATGACCAAGGCGGAAATTCGTGTGCAAGTACTCGCTAAAGCTCAAATCTCACAAGATGACCGTGTCGTGGATATTGGGGCTGGTACGGGGAGTATAAGTATTGAAGCTGCTGGTCTCGCTTCTGAAGGGGTAGTTTATGCGATTGAACATAATCCAGAGGCTCAAGCACTTATTCTTGCCAATCGACAAAGGTTTGGCATCTCTAATCTTCAACTGATTCCTGGAGCTGCGCCGGATGTCTTCGGAGAGCTTCCTCCAGTGGATGTCTGTATTATTGGCGGGAGTAATGGACGTTTATCAGAAATTTTAAACACGGTTCCCCTTATTGAAGGGGGAAGAATCGTGATCACAGCAGTGACGATCGAAACAGTGGCACAAGGATTAAAACTACTCACTGACTATAACTATCAGGATATAGATACAATTTCTATTCAAGCGGTCCGTTGGAAAGCAGTGCAAACTCTGCATATGGCACAAGCCTTGAATCCAATCTTTATAATATCAGCACGAAAAGGGGAAACGTCATGACTATAAACTGGGGAAAATTCTATGGAGTCGGGGTCGGTCCCGGTGATCCACGGCTCTTGACTTTGCAAGCCGTCGATGTCCTGCAAGCGGTCGATATAGTAGCCATCCCAAAATCTAAGCTTGATCGAGAAAGTGTAGCTTGGGATATTGCCAAAATTCATTGTCCAGCCAAGGTGCGTCTTGTCGAACTCGAAATGCCTATGACTTCCGATCAGCAAGTTTTGGCAAAGGCTTGGCAAGATGGAGCACTAACTCTTCTTGCCGAATTGAAACAGGGTAAATCCGTGGCCTTTATCACACTGGGTGATCCTTCACTTTATAGCACTTACAGTTACCTACTCAACATCCTTCAGGAGGAACTTCCTCAAGAGTGCATAGTTACAGTACCAGGGATCACAGCAATGTCCGCAGCGGCAGCCAGGATTAACTTACCGCTTGCCACAGGGGATGAGCCTCTGCTTATTTTACCAAGTACCGAAGATGTGGGTGAATTTCTCAACTTCCCTAATTTAGTCTTAATGAAAGTCTCTCGAAGACTTCCTGAAATTTTAACCCTTCTCGAAGAGCATGATAGAAAAGCCGTCTTATTAACTCGCCTTGGACAAGCCGGTGAGAAAATCCGTTGGGAACCTAAACCACAGGATTTCACAGCCGATAAAATTGATTATCTCAGTTTGTTACTCGTCAAAAAGGATTTGTTGGGGAGGGAAAACAGTGAGCCAGACAAAAACTAACGGTGAAGTGATCTTCGTCGGAGCTGGTCCGGGGGATCCTGAACTGATTACGATCAAAGGATCGCGCGCACTCGAACGAGCGGACCGCGTAATTTATGCTGGCTCGTTAGTCAACCCAGAATTACTTAAGATTTGTCGTGCTGGAACCCCTTTTCACGATAGCGCTCATCTCACACTTGAAGAAGTAGTCACTCTCATGTTCGAGGGAACTAAGCGTGGCGAAACGATTGTCCGACTTCATACAGGAGATCCCAGTATGTATGGAGCGATTAAGGAGCAATTTGAACAGTTAGATAAGCAAGAAATACCGTATTCCGTCATTCCAGGGGTTAGTTCGGTGTTTGCTGCTGCCGCAGCGGTTAAACGTGAATTTACGCTGCCAGATATTAGCCAAACCTTGATTCTTACTCGCTTAGCTGGACGCACTCCAGTTCCAGAACGTGAAGCTCTTGCAAAATTGGCCAAACATCAAGCCAGTATGGCAATTTTTCTAAGTGTTCAAGATATGGGTTCTGTCGTTCAAGCGTTGCTAGAAGGTGGTTATCTGGCTTCTACTCCCATAGCTGTGGTTGCCAAAGCGAGTTGGCCGGATGAAGAAGTTCTATTGGGAACCCTAGAAACGATCGTCGAAAAAGTCAAAGAGGCAGGGATTCGTAAACAAGCACAAATTCTTGTCGGAGACTTCTTAGATCCAGCCAATGGGTACGCCCGTTCAAAACTCTATGACCCGACCTTTACACACGAATATCGGCAAGGAACAAAAAAGTGAATGTAAATGCAAGCGATGATAATAACGTAAACGTCGACGTAAATCCTAAGGTTGATGTAAATACGAAAGTAGCTCTTGTGTCGTTAACTGACCGAGGATTAGACACGATCCTGCGTATAGGAGAGGGCCTTCCGAATAGCATTATTCTAGAGTTTTATCTACCTGAGAAAGTAATTGTTCAAAGCGAACAACTCTCAAAACAACGACCATCCCTGGCTCAGGGTCAAGAACAAATCCAAGAAGAATCTCTAGTACAGTGGAAAGCACAACCTCCCCTCAAAATGCAACTACAATCGTTCCATCGTTTGAGCGATATCGTCCCAAGGTTATGGCAAGAGCATGCCGTTCTTATCTTTGTAATGGCGACTGGAATTGTCGTTCGCCAAATTGCTTCCTTGATCGAGTCGAAGGACCGAGATCCGGCCGTGCTTGTCTTAGATGAGGAAGGGAAATTCGTAATTCCTTTGCTTTCCGGGCATTTAGGTGGTGCAAATGCATGGGCCCATCAAATCTCTGAACAGATTGGGGCTTTGCCCGTTATCACGACTGCTACGGATGTGAGGGGCTTGGTGGCTCCAGACGAATACGCTCGCCGATTCGGTTGGAAAGTGGAACCTGTCCAACATTTGCCTGCGGTTAACCGCATACTTTTGGAGCGGAAGCTCCTTAAGGTTTGGGCATTTTCTCCATTAAAGCCTAAGTACGACACATGGCTTAACGATCCCCATTATGAATTCTTATCAAAAAACGATAGAGATCAAGCGAATGTGATTGTCGACCCTTTTCTAAACTCAAGTATTAAAGCAGATTGCCTGTATTTAATTCCACCAATTTTAAGTGTCGGGGTGGGATGTCGTCGAGGGGTTTCTAAGGAAGTCATTCTAGAGAGAATCAGAATGGCAGTAGATCAACTTGGATCCTCACTGAAGGCAATCTCAGGAATCTATAGTATTGACCTTAAATCCGATGAAGTGGGTCTAATTGAAGCGGCTAAAGCCCTGCGGGTTCAGTTTCATACCTTTCCAGCGGATGAACTGCAAGCGGTTAATCTTCAAAATCAGTTAAGTCGATCAAACTTTGTAAGCGAAAAGATAGGAGTGGACGGTGTATGCGAAGCAGCGAGTTTACTGGGGGCTCAAAAGGGGCGGCTAGTCCTGCCGAAAACCAAGGGGCAGGGGGTCACAGTGGCGATCAGCATAGAAAACTCTTTGTCGTGGGCCTAGGGCCTGGAGACCAAGATCATATGACAACACGGGTTCAGTCGGTATTAAATGACGTTGAATTTATCGTAGGCTATAAAACTTACATAGATCTTATTCGGCCGTTTATTACCCATCAACAAATTGTAGCAACTGGGATGCGTCAAGAAATTGACCGCTGTCGAGAAGCGATTCGCTTAGCTGCTGAGGGACACCGAGTTGCTGTCGTAAGCAGTGGAGATGCCGGAGTTTATGGCATGGCGGGGATAATTATTGAGTGTCTGGAACAAGAGAACCTTTTGGATCTACCCTTAGAAATCATTCCTGGAGTAACGGCGGCTTCTGCGGCTGCTTCTATGCTAGGAGCTCCTTTAATGCATGATTTCGCGGTAGTTAGCCTAAGTGATCTCTTAACTCCCTGGGAAGTTATTGAGAAACGAGTGCGTTTAGCAGCGGAAGGGGATTTTATCTTCGCCCTGTATAACCCGAAAAGTAATGGTCGTCCCCAGCACATTGAGACCGTCCGCGAAATTGTACTGCGCTATCGTCATCCTAACACTCCGGTAGGCCTAGTTCGAGAGGCATTACGAGGGGAGGATTCGAGCGTACAAATCACGACACTAGCCGATTTCACAAAACACCCCATCGACATGCTGACAACTGTGATCATCGGAAACTCTCAAACTCGTGTTGTTGGTCCTTATATGGTAACTCCCAGAGGGTATAAACTGTGAGGCTTTTGGTCTTAGCAGGCACAGAGGATGGACGAGAGCTGGCGGATGCTCTTATGCAGCGTGGACATGATGTTTTGGTATCTACACTGACAGCTTATGGTGCAGATTTGGCACTAGAACAAGGGTTGCCTGCTCGCTCAGGAGCGATGGATGCGGAAATCCTTACTGACCTTCTAAAAGCTAATTCCTTTGCTGCTCTCGTAGATGCAACTCATCCTTACGCGGTACGGGTGAAAGAAATGGCTAAAAAGGTTTGTGACGATTTAGCACTCCCTTACCTGCGCTGGGAGCGCTCAGCACTGGAACTCGCAGATCATCCCCTCATACACTGGGCTGAAGACATACCAGCCGCTGCGCAAATTGCAACCGAGTTAGGACAACGTATTTTACTGACCACCGGAAGCAACGGGTTGCCTGAATGGATAGCTCAGCGTTCTATTAACGCTAAAATGCTCTATATACGCGTTCTCCCTACTTCTGACGTGTTAGCACGCTGTGAATCGTTGGGTTTCAAACCTAATCAAATCATCGCTGCTCAAGGACCGTTTTCCCAAGAGTGGGATGAAGCGATGTTTAAGCAATTAAAGATTGAGGTTGTCGTAGCCAAAGAAAGTGGAAAAGTAGGCGGGACCCTTGAAAAGGTAAAGGCCTGTCTCAGCTTAAACATACCGTTGGTAATTTTAAAACGACCAACAACCGAAAAGGCTTCAAATAGTTGGACACTTAGCCAATTTATTAAACATTTGGAGGAAATGCTATGAAATCAGAAATTATTCTCTTAGGACACGGCAGCCGTCGTGCAGAAGCTAACCAAGGGCTTTTAGTGGTCGCTGAAAAAGTAAGTCGTTTAATGGGACAGCCGGTAACCCCTGCCTATATGGCTCATGATCACCCTAGCCTTCCGGAAGCAGTTGAAGCAAAAATTCAAAGCGGTGCGTTACGCATTGTCGTGATGCCACTCTTTCTCTTCCGCGGAATCCACGTGACGGTAGATATTCACGAAGAATTGCATGAAATTCGCGAACAACATCCGAACGTTGAGATCATTTTCACCAAAGAACTGGGAGCTGATGACGGTATCGCAAGTTTGGCCAGCCTTCGCATTAAGGAGGCTTTAGGCGAATGATGACAGATTTCATATTAGACCCGGGGCAAATTGAAGTAGAAAGTATGAAACTTATACGGGCTGGTCTAACCCGTTCATGGCTAGATGCAGACTACCCAGTTGTAGAACGTATCATTCATACAACGGGGGATCCTTCGTTAGAGTCTTCGATTGCCATTCATCCCGAAGCGATCGCTTGTGGGCTCAAGGCTCTGAAGGAGGGAGCCAATGTCATCACGGATGTGGAGATGGTCCGAGCAGGGATCTCCAAAGAGAAACTAAAAGCGTTGGGTGGAACCGTGGAATGCTTCCTGAATTCTCCCGAGGTCCCCGAACAAGCGAAAGCTTGGGGAATCACACGCTCGATGACCGCTTTTCGCCTGAATGCAGACCGTCTTCGTGGCTCAATTGTAGCCATTGGCAATGCACCTACGGCCCTTATCGAAGTCTTGCGTTTAGCTGAAGATCCGGAGACTCGACCCGCGTTGATCGTTGGAATACCCGTGGGTTTTATCGGTGCTAAAGAATCCAAGGATTTGCTATGGGAGCATCAAGAGTTCCCCTCGATTACAGTACTCGGCACGCGGGGTGGAAGTCCAATCGCTGCCACTGTTGTTAACGCGCTAATATATACGGTTTTGAAACGACTCAAATAAGTTGCTTAGTGAAAGTTAATCAGTTGAACTTGTTCGACCAAAGCTGAACATTGAGACATAAAAGGAAAGCACCACTTAAGAAAAAGAGGGTGACAATGATGTCTTTAAACAATCAATCGACTGCCAAACTGATGATCCAAGGGACCTCTTCCAGCGTTGGAAAGAGTGTTTTGGCGGCTGCGTTTTGCCGAATATTTTACCAAGAAGGGTACCATGTAAGTCCGTTTAAGGCACAGAACATGGCTCTTAACTCATTTGTGACTACGACAGGTGGGGAAATGGGAAGAGCGCAAGTGGTTCAGGCCCAAGCCGCCGGAGTTGAGCCAGAAGTCCGAATGAACCCCATTTTGCTTAAACCCAGTGGACCGACCGGTTCTCAAGTTGTGATTATGGGCAAATCTCAGGGGAATGTGACTGCTCTGCGTTATCATGGGGAATATCAGCGCATGACCTGGCCGTATGTGACAGAGGCTCTCCACGGACTACTCAATGAATTCGAAATTGTTGTGATTGAAGGGGCAGGAAGTCCGGCAGAAGTCAATCTTAAATCGAACGATATTGTTAATATGCGAGTTGCCATGGAGGCCAATTCACCAGTTTTGCTCGTGGCTGATATCGATCGTGGCGGAGCCTTGGCATCAGTTGTTGGGACTTTGGAATTAGTGGAACCCGAAGAACGAGCTATGATAAAAGGGATTATTTTCAATAAGTTTCGGGGGGAAATCAAACTTCTACAACCAGCCCTCGATTTCATTGAAGAACGAACAGGAATTCCCGTAGTAGGGGTTGTTCCCTATTTCAAGATCCGTATTCCAGACGAAGATTCTGTGGCTCTGAGCGAAGCTGACGAAAAACCCTCAGTTTCTTTAGCAGAACAATTAGATGTTGCGGTGATTCGTTTACCTTACATTTCGAACTTTACAGACTTTGATGCGCTTCAAGATGAACCAGATGTGGCGGTCCGCTATGTCACTGACCCGGCGAATTTAGGAAAACCAGATCTCCTCATTATTCCTGGGAGCAAAAATACTCTGGCGGACTTACGTTTTCTCCATGAAAGCGGATTTGGAACTTATATTCAAACGTTCTGTCAAGAAGAGCTGCCTGTCATAGGGATTTGCGGTGGTTATCAAATGATGGGGCGCTTGGTGAAGGATCCGTTACATACTGAGTCAGAGCTTGAAGAGGTTTTAGGACTTGGGATTCTGCCAATGGTGACGGAATTTTATCCTCAAAAACATACCGTCCAGAGTAAAGGGACCATCCTTGCCGAGCAAGGCTTTTTAAAAGCTTGTACAGGGCAAACGGTGGTGGGCTATGAGATTCACATGGGGCGGTCCACGTTAGATGAAGGGCATTCACCGCTATTTAATTTGACGTCGAATGGAGAGTCCAATGTTGATGGTTTGCAGGCAGGTAATTCCTATGGCACTTATTTACATGGAGTTTTTGATAATGACGGCTTGCGTGCCTCACTTTTGAATTGGCTCTGGGAGCGCAGAGGGATAACGAGACCTGTCGAAGCGTCACTTTCTCAGGCAGCACTTCGTGAATCAGCGTTTAATGAGTTGGCAGATTTAGTCCGTCAAAATGTAGATTTAGAACGGATTCGAGCCATAATGGGCTTAAAGGTTGAGTAAGACCTTAAATTGAGCTTAAACGATGATGATGAATCTTAGGAAAAGACTGGGAGACTCAAAATGATGGAAACGCTTAGTATAGTATGGGCGGTTCTTCCGATCGCTGTTCTGTTTGGCTTTATGCTTGATCAAGTTATAGGAGACCCGCGTAGCTGGCCCCATCCCGTCGTGGGAATAGGAAATATGATTGCCTATCTGGAGCACAAGCTTAATATAGGAGCTCCCAGGTTACGGCGTCGCAACGGAGTCCTACTCACGATCCTTGTAGTAGGAGGAAGTTATCTGCTAACCTGGGGGGCAGTATGGGCAGCAAAGAGTCTTCATCCCTTGTTCGGCTTAGTAATCAGTATTTATGTTATTTTTACAACGTTAGCGGGTAAATCCCTCTTAGATGCTGGGCAAAGTGTCCTAGTCCCTTTGCTAAAGGGGGACCTGAGTGAGTCTCGTACTCGGCTTTCTTGGTTGGTCAGTCGGGATACTGAGAATCTTTCCGAAGGAGAAATTGCTCGGGGAACGGTTGAAACCTTGGCAGAAAACTTCGTTGATGGGATCCTATCTCCAATTTTTTATGCGTCTGTCGGAGGAGCGCCTTTAGCAATGGCCTTTAAAGCAGTTAGCACGTTGGATTCCATGGTCGGTTATAGGAATGAGCGTTATAAAGAGTTTGGCTGGTTCTCAGCTCGAACGGATGATTGGGCGAATTATGTGCCAGCGCGCTTATCAGTTCCAATATTACTCCTTGCAGGTTGGTTGAGGGGAATGACAGTAGGTCAAGCCTATCGGATTTGGAAGCGTGATGCCTCCGGCCATCCTAGTCCCAATGGTGGAAATCCGGAAAGTGTGGTTGCAGGGTTACTTGGTATACGCCTGGGAGGGATTAATATCTATCATGGCCAGACTCATCACCGTGCAGAGATGGGAGATGCTCTCCATCCCGTAAACGCCACAGATATTGTTCGTTGCCGTCAACTAGTCCAAACAGCGACTTGGTTATCTCTTATCCCTGCACTTATTATAGCTTACGTAGTTTAGCGAGCGCGAAGTTCGATGCGCGTACAAAGAAAACTTGGCTAGCGCCAAGAAGAATTTATTTCATTCATCAGTGGTACTGCATAGCGGCATGGGAGTCTGACTAGTATAGAATATTCGCTCCGCGAACCTCGATTTCGAACCTCGAACCTCGTGCCTCGCGCCTCGAATCAGAAGGGAGATACAGCATGAAGATTCCACGGATTGTCCTAGCAGGAACGCATAGCGGCGTTGGAAAAACAACCCTTGCTACGGGTTTGATGGCGGCTTTAAAAAAACGCAATCGACCAATCCAAGGGTATAAGGTCGGACCAGATTACATCGACCCCAGTTATCATGCGGCAGCTACAGGAAGGGCTTCTCACAATCTAGATCGCTGGCTGTTGGGCGAGCATCTTCCTTCCGTCTTCGCTCAAAGTGCAAAGGAACGTTGGGCAGTGATTGAGGGTGTCATGGGTATGTTTGATGGGATGAGCGGAACCGCAGGTTTTGGAAGTACGGCTGATGTAGCAAAACTTCTGCAAGCTCCCATTGTTCTCATTGTCGATGCATCTTCTATGTCACGAAGCGTCGCCGCTCTCGTTCATGGATTTAACTCTTTTGACCCACAGGTAAAAGTACAGGGTGTAATCCTTAACCGTGTTAAATCAACGGCTCAGGAAAAAATACTGAGAGAAGCTCTTAGTGATCTTCAGATTCCGGTTGTAGGGGTCCTGCCAAAAGAACTCTCCTTACACCTTCCAGAACGGCATTTGGGATTGATTCCCGTGGGGGAAGGTGAACTGTTAGAAGGTTATATTGAGACACTTTCAGAGTTAATTACTCAACACGTTGACTTAGATCAAGTCGAACGCCTTATGTTAGGTGCCCCCGAGTTTAGTTTAGCATTTTTAGACCAAGAAACTCTGACAACTTCCACGTGTTCTGCCAGTCATTCGAGCATTTTTGATGCTTCTTTAAATGACGCCACAAAGTCAAATTCCACGACTCAAGCTCAGAATAAGAAATTCAGGCTAGGCTTGGCGAGGGATGAAGCCTTTCTATTTTACTATCAAGATGCTTTAGACCTTGCAGAACGCTTGAATTCTATAATTATACCGTTTAGCCCATTACACGATTTGTCTCTACCATCGGACCTTGATGGAATTATCTTAGGCGGCGGATTTCCCGAACTTCATCTGAATCGATTGAGCGAAAACCACTCATTTTTAAACTCTCTGCGCGCTTTTGCAGAGAGTGGCAAACCAATCTATGCAGAATGTGGAGGGTACATGTATCTGGGTAAATCCATTAAGGATTTTGAAGGTAATGAGCTTCCGATGGTGGGCCTAATTCCGATGAAGGCTGAAATGACAAAACGCTTGCAGGGTATAGGGTATCGTAAAGGTGTGTTTCATAAGGATAATTTCCTTGGTCCTCGAGGAACCATAGTTCAGGGACATGAATTTCACTATTCTCGTGTGGTTTATGATCAAGAGTATTCTCCTGTTTACGAATTGTTTAAGGGAGATCAAGCAGATCGAATGGAAGGATATGCCCGAGATAATATCATCGCTTCCTATCTTCACTTGCATTTTTCGGGACATCGGGAATTGTTTGAGCACTGGTTTGCTTCCCGTTCTGGGAGACTAGGAGTATGATAACGGTCTTTACCGGGCAAGGAAAAGGAAAAACCACCTCAGCCCTCGGAGAAGCTGTACTCGCTTACTCTCAGGGAAAACGTGTTTTAATGGTGCAATTTCTGAAAGGGAGCACTTATAGTGGTGAACTTGTGGGGCTTAATCGTTTAGCGATACCAATTATTCAATTTGGAGTTGGTTGTCGCTGGGCGGGGATGATTCGTACTGGCATGAAACACTGTACGGGATGTGGGGAATGTTTTCGAGAAAACCGTAATCCAGAAATTGCCTTGGATTTGGTTAAACAAGCCTTTGATTTTTTATCAACTGAAGTTGCGGCTGATACTTATCAAGTGATTATTTTAGATGAAATTAGCCACGCCTTAAACCGTGGTTTTATAGATATAAATTTATTGAAAGAGCTGCTACAAACTGGGTCTTCCTTGGACTGGATACTTACGGGTCGAGGAATGCCCGAAACCATAGAGTCTGTCGTGGACAATTGGTATGACCTTAACATGTTAAAACATCCTTTCTCACAAGGGGTTAGCAGTCGTAGGGGGATTGAATATTAATGGATTTCGCTGTCGGGTCTGCCCGGTGTCCGGGGACATGTGGGGAATGGGTACAAGGGGCCCGCAAGGGAGTCCCGTTTCTAATAGATTGTCCCATTGACCGTTTTTCCGAAGCCAGAGTAGTATTGAATTTTCATACTAAGAATTGGGAGCTTCCTCTACACAAGACCAAAGTTCTTCAAATGTTGGAATTACTGAAAGAAAACTTAGGCCTACCCATGTTAGGCGGTAAGGTAGAGTTTTTGCAACAGCTCCCTGAAGGGAAAGGAATGGCGAGCTCGACAGCAGACATCACTGCTGTAGCGGCAGCCACTCTGATGGCCCTCGGAGAGGAGCCCGTTCCGGAACGTTTAGCACAGTTGGCTTTACAGATTGAACCCAGTGATAGTGTCATGTTCCCAGGAATTACGGAGATTGAGCATGTTCAAGGACATAATTATCGCCAACTAGGTTCTTCAGTACCTGCTTTGTTTTTGGCCTTAGATTGGGGTGGAGCGATCGATACTAGAGTGTTTAATGCTCGACCTGGGCTAGCGGAGCATTATCGGCGCTATGAGGTTGACATTGGGAAGGCATATCGATTGGCCCGCGAAGGAATAGAACAAGAGGATTTAGAAAAATTGGCCACGGCAGGAACGATTAGTGCCCAATGCAATTTAGAAATCAATTATAAATCATTGTTTGGACCTTTCTTGACTTGGGTTAGGCAGAAAGGGGGACTCGGAGTTGTGACGGCTCACAGTGGCACACTACTCGCCGGGGTATTTCCCCAAAACGATTTTTTCAGTCGGGAAGCACGTCATAATTTACAACTTGAAGCCCAACAACTGTTTGAACCGGTCTATCTAGATCTTTTTCTCAGTCAATCGGGTGGAATCGTAGCCACAAATTTAGGAATTACTGAAAATATGGGGTGAGATAATGCACGGTGGCAATCTCCGCAAAGCTCAAGAGTTATATGGTTTGGATTCTTTGATAGACCTCTCCGCCAATATCAATCCGTTTGGACCCCCGAAAGGAGTTTGGGCATCCTTAGAACAGGGAATGGGGGATATTGTGAATTACCCTGATCCCGAGAGTTTAGCTTTGAGAAAGACGCTTTCTAACCATCTGAGCTTACCTGTCGAAGCAATTATGTTAGGTAACGGAGCAGGTGAACTGATTTTCACACTCGTGCAAGCGTTGAAACCTAAAAAAGTGGCAATTCCAATTCCGACATTTAGTGAATACGAACGGGCAGCGCGTTCAGTTGGAGCTGAAATCCACTATATCCCATTAGGACCTGAGGGCTGGTCAAAGTATGATCGAACGGATGAAGAAAGCTGGCGGGAAATCCTTGAAGGGTGCGACTTACTCTTTCTCTGCTCCCCCCACAATCCCACGGGGACAGTGCTTGCCAATAAGTCAATAGAAAACATCCTGAAAATTACCAAGCAACTGGGATGTCGTGTTCTTTTTGATGAGTCGTTCCTCGACTTTCTACCAGACGAATCCCGTAAATCGGCAAGGGCCTATCTGGATTCCAATGCTCATCTCATGGTCTTATACTCCTTAACAAAGTTTTATAGTTTACCAGGGTTGCGTTTAGGAGCGGTCTTTGCAGCTCCTTCTTTGCTTGCCCTTTTCGAACAATATAGAGATCCATGGTCGGTCAATGTTCTTGCTCAACATGCCGGGATGGCTGCGCTTCAGGATTTGGGCTTTGCTGAGGAGGCACGGCTAAAATTAATGGAGAGCCGAGATCATTTCTACAGAGAATTTGCACAAAGTAATTTTATAGGTTTACGGCTTTGGCCAACATCTGTTAATTTTGCCCTGATTGAGGTGTTGAATCATTCGTCCGAACCTCTGATTCAGCATTTAGGGCGTTTTGGAATTATGGTCCGTGATTGTTCCAGCTTCACGGGTCTTCCAGGTGATTTTATACGGGTTGCGATTAAGGATATCCCCAGGATGAAGCGGCTTATTGAGGGGTTAAAAGAATTTTATTTATGGGTTGAAAGAGGTGGTACGGATGCACATTGCTGAAGGGATGCTTCCAGCTCCCTATGCAATAGCGTATTGGGTTGGCGCAGGAGTTTTTTTTGCCGCTGGGGCTAAATCGTTGGCTAAAAAGAGTCAGGAAATACCCATGATGAAACAACTCACTGGGGTTATGACGGCTGGAATCTTCCTTGTCTCACTTCTTCCCATTCCAGTGCCAATGACGGGCACCTGTTCCCATCCTGGTGGAACCCCTTTAGGTGCCATCTTATTGGGCCCGGCAGTTTCTGTGTTAATGAGCCTTATTGCGCTTTTATTTCAAGCTCTCTTCTTTTCCCACGGTGGATTAACGACACTTGGGGCCAACACCCTGACAATGGGAGTCTTTGGAGGATGGGCAGGGTGGCTGCTTTTTTGGGGATTGCGCCGACTCAAGCTCAATCTCTTTTGGTCAGGATTTATTGCAGGGTTTCTTGGTGATTTAGCAATTTATATAGGGACGTCGACTCAATTAGCCTTAGCGATTCATGGTACACATCCATTCAGTGAAGTTTTTAAAGCAATCTTAGTGGTCTTTATTCCCACCCAATGGCCAATAGCCATTTTAGAAGGGATATTTACAGGATTAGTCCTGAAATATATTGCTGATCATCGTCCGGATATTCTAATCATGCTCAGAGTTCTACCAGCTTCTAACGAGGCTACACATCCTCGTTACGACGAATCCTCAAGTACTAATCTCTCAGAAAGAGGGAAAATCGGATGAAACAACGCACGTGGAAATGGGGTCTCCTGATTTTGTTTCTGGGGGTTATCGTATATCTGGGAGTCTACTCTCCAGCAATGCCGGGAGCAGATACACATGTCAGTGCTGTGGCGGAGAAATATGCTTCACAAGTGGGGGCAGGGGAACGTCCCCCTTTAATCAATACTGATAAGGGGGATCTGTTACTTTTTTTGTTTGCTGTAGGGGGAGCGATTGCAGGATTTTGGATAGGATACGTTTGGCGGGACCTTTTCGGACGAACTGGAAAGTGAATGTGGAACTCCCACTTGCAAATATAGGAGTTCCAATGGATAAGGGGAGAGAAGAATGCTGGCGCAAGGGATAAGAGTACAGAATCCAACAACAAAATTGTCACAGGTGGATGGACGCGTCAAATTGTTCTTGACCGTTGCTGGTTTGCTTGCGGCCACAAGTACAAGTTCTTGGTTACTCCCATTTTGTTTTGGAATTGGAAGTCTCCTACTCTTGCGCCTGGTTGGAGTTAGTGGGCACTTGCTGTGGAGACGTTTAAGACCGATCCTCTTACTTGCTACCTTAATAGGTGGGTCTCAGATTTTTATTAATGGTCAGACTCCAATATTTCAATGGGATATCTTCTCGATTCATATAATCGGGTACCGCGAAGGAATGGAACGGGGCGAACTATTTGCAGCACGAATTTTAGGCGGTGTCAGTGTGATGTCCGTGTTGACGTTCACGACAACGGTTCAAGAGTGGATTCAAGCCCTTGCTTGGTTTAGAGTTCCACAAGTGGTTATTGAAATCATGACGCTAGCCTATTCCTCCTTATTCACATTGTTAGATGAGTTAGAACGTTTGCAAAAGGCCCAACAGATGAGATTGGGTTACGGAACATGGTGGCGAAGCATACAATCCATCGGTGCCATCGGTGGGATATTGTTCATCCGAGTTTTTGACAAGAGCGTTCGATTATGGCAAGCTATGAAATGCCGAGGGTATAATGGCGAAATATCCGTGCTTCATAATCGTGCCCTAAAAAAGAAGGATATTTTGGTCTCTGGTTTTGGATTCATAATGATTCTTGGTAGCTGGTTGGTTGGAAAATAGCGTATAAAGAAAACTTGGCTAGCGCCAAGCCTTGGTGAAGGAGGTCGCCTTAGTTGCACTTATGCTTCCAGAAAGTATGTAACGAAGTTATACTTTCTGACTAGTACAAAATAACCAAAGGAATTTGAGGGTGACGTTTTGGCAATCTTGGAGACAGAAAACGTAAATTTTGCCTATCCGAGCGGGGCTGAGATTTTACACGGTGTCAACTTTTCCGTCAATGCAGGGGAATGTGTCGCGCTATTAGGAGCTAATGGCTGTGGCAAGACAACCTTATTTCAGCATTTTAATGGGTTATTAAAACCTCGTTCTGGAAGTGTTCTGTTAAAAGGAAAAGATTTATCCCAATGGCACAAAAATGAAGTCTTTACTCAAGTCGGAATGGTTTTTCAGGACCCACATGATCAGCTGTTTGCAGCAAGCGTCTATGAAGATGTATCCTATGGTCCTAAAAATATTGGCTTATCACCCTCGGAGATTCAGGAACGAGTGGAATCAGCCTTAAAACAATGTAAAATGTGGGATCAACGAAATCACAGCATTCATCAATTAAGCTACGGTCAGAAGAAACGTGTGGCCATTGCTGGGGTGTTAGCTATGCGCTCTGAAATCATCGTTTTGGATGAGCCCACGGCAGGTCTCGACCCCCGAACTGCGGCAGATCTGATGCTTACGTTAAAGGGATTACAAGTCAATAAAGGGTTGACCATTATTCTTTCAACGCACGAAGTGGATATCGTACCCATCTACTGTGATAAGGTCTATGTCATGCAAGAAGGGCGTATTGTGATTAAAGGAACCCCCGAACAGGTATTTTCGGATCCTGTACTCATTCGAGAAGCCTACTTACGTCTACCTAGAATCGCCCATCTTTGGGAGATCTTAAAGCATAAAGAGGGACTAGACTCCTCAGCTAATCCTCTAACCATAAAAGAGGCGAGAAAGGCCTTTCGGAAATTGTAAGTTTGCCTGAGATCCTTTTAATACACTTCCATAAATGGAGGTGTATCTTTTTTTTATTAGACTACAATTATTACAAATGGAAATAACTAACTTGATAATGAAATTCAAGGCGGTGAAATTGTGATATGGTTATTATTACTCTTAATTAGTATTGTTCAAGTAACCTTGATTTGGAAAAATATTCTTTTGAAAAACCAAGACCCTGGAAAAACGATTGTTTGGTTTTTTGTTCTCGGGCTTCTGCCCATATTCGGGTTTCTCCTATATAAGGTATTGGGTCAAAAAACACCGGGTAAAGGCACGAACACTAAGATTCTAGCAAAGGATCAGCTTGACCGAACAGAGATATTACCTCAACATTTTGAGGACTCTGAACAAAAACTTGCCCATCTTCTTTTGAAAAATGGACAGGCACACTTAACTATTCGTAATCAGGTCGAGATTCTTTTGAACGGGCAGCAAAAATTCAGAGCGTTATTCAACGCCTTAGAAGGAGCAAGCCTTCACATACACCTCAGCTATTTTATCTTTAAAGACGATGAAATTGGCGAAGATGTCATGAAGATCTTGACTCGTAAAGTTTCTGAAGGTGTAGAAGTTCGAGTCCTGCTTGATGGGATGGGGAGTCTTTCTATTTCTGGAGGTTTGATGAAACGAATGCGAGCAGCGGGGATTCGCGCAGAATGGTTTTTCCCGATTCGCTTTCCCTATCTAACCTCCAGGCTAAACCTGCGTTATCACCGCAAGATCGTGGTTGTGGATGGACGGATAGGTTTTACCGGGGGATTGAATATTGGAGATGAGTACTTATCGCGCGACTCAAAATTAGGTTTTTGGCGGGATACGCATTTAAAACTACAAGGGGAAGCTGTCCAGAGCCTCCAAGCGATTTTCTTAAACGATTGGCAGTTTGTTACCGGTGAAGAATATCATGGTTCTTGTTATTTTCCCCAAACGAGCATTATGCAAAATCTACCTATTCAAATACTCGTAGATGGCCCCGATTCAATTTATTCTGCGATTTTGCAAAGTTTCTTTAGCATGATAACTATGGCGAAGCACAGCATCTACATAGAAACCCCTTACTTTATCCCTGATGAGAGCTTGATTATGGCTTTAAAAACTGCTGCTCTCAAAGGTTTAGACGTCAGAATTATTGTCCAAGGAATCCCTGAAAGCAAACTGACCTATTGGGCTATGAATTCATATTTTGAAGACTTACTTCAAGCGGGTGTAAGAATCTTCAAATACATGAAAGGAACTCTTCATGCCAAAATTCTCCTCATAGATAATCATCTTGCCTCAGTAGGTTCAGCGAATATGGATCTTCGAAGTTTTTTCTTAGATTATGAGATATGTACCTATATGTATGATCAGGCTTTGACGGAACACTTAAAACAGAATTTTGAATCGGACTTAAAAGAGAGTCACGAAGTGATCTTTATGGACTTTCAGCATCGCTCAATGATTGATCGGTCAAAAGAATCGATTGCCCGCTTATTTTCATCGCTTTTATAATTTTGATTTTAAAAGATGCCATTATTGTCTTAGAAGACTGGTGGCATCTTCTTTTTACTTATTCAACTTTGATTCGGCCAATGAGAAAACTGAATCACAAAGTTCATTTCAAAAATAATTTAAGTTAGCAAATCAGAAAATTTGTTTCGAATACGTCTATAGATTGAAAGTGTAAATTATAAACGACTTTTTGAGATCTATACGCTTCCAAAATCTATGGTATGCTTATTTAAGCCAGAAAATAGTTGATCAAGTATAGAGGAAGATAGGAGGTTGACGAACGAGGTGGAGGTCAATTCGTCGTTTGATGAGACCTACGAACTACTATTTCCATTGATCTACAGATTTGTGTCGCTCCGCGTGCCCAAGTCTGATGTGGAAGATGTCACTGCCGATATTATCGTCAAAGTATGGCGGGGGTTAGATAATATAGAGAAAAAGACTGCTCTTAAATCCTGGGCACTTACTATAGCGACACATCAGATTGCAGATTATTACAGAACTCATAAACGAAAACCTCTCATAATTTTAGATGAAACAACCAAGCCCCTCCCTCAGGAATTTGACCAAAGTGAAACGTGGGCCACTCTTTTAAGCGTAGGAGAAGCCTTGGCAAAACTCCCGCCTCAACAGGTCAACGTTATTCAGCTACGTTTGATTGAGGGTTTTAGTGCTGGGGAAGTTGCAGAAATTATGGGATCAACTCAACAGGCAGTGGACAGCCTCTTATACCGAGCAAAAAAAGGGTTCCGCAAATTATATCAGGGGAAGGAAAAAGGGGGGAGGGTCCTATGAGATGGCTATTGAAGAGATCACAACCCATGACCCTCTGGGAAGAGGATGGTGATTTACAACGCATGAGAGCATTTTTTCATACGTTTGAAGCAGAATCAGAAGGTCAAGAACAGATAAAACAAAGCGTCAAGGAAAAGGCCCTCGAGAAAATGGCAAGCGCTGAAGAAAACGAAGAGTTACCGGTGAATAGCAAAGCAGGCTTAGTGCAACGAATTCGAGTAAGATTACAGGCCTTGATTGGAACCTTTCCCAGGAAACTAAGCATTTCTGTCGCTATGTTGGCCATCCTTTTGATCCTAGGGCAAGGGGCCATGAATTCATGGAATATATTTCCTAAAATGGGCAACTCTCAAAAATTGCCACAATCCATCACCACACCGAAAATGGCTGATTCAGCTAGAACAAAGGGAGAAAGCTCATCAAATGGTGGAGCTTTATTCGGTGACATTTCACCAAGCGAAGGGACTGAGCAGAAAGCAGCTTCTTTGAATTCAGCTGACACATCCACCCACAAACAGAATTCACTTGCAATTCTTCCTGTTCCACCGGATCAAGCGATCATACCACCAGCCGATGCAGGGATCCCCCGCAAGATTATTCATGATTTGTCGTTAACCCTCGAAGTGACCATCGTTAATGACGCGGTTAACTCGATAAGCCAAGAAGCTCAAAAACTCCAAGGATATGTCGTTTCATCCCAACAAAGTGGGTTAGATAATCATTCATCCGCACAGCTTACGATTAAGATTCCAGCAGATAAACTGAATGCCTTGCGTGATTCGCTCTCATCATGGGGCAAAGTACTCGATCAGCAGCTCCTGGCTAATGACATTACCAATCAATACTATGACTCTCAATCTCGCTTACAAGTTCTAGAGGCAGAAGAGCAGCGTTACCTTGAGATTCTGAACCAGGCCAAAACTGTCGACGATGTGCTTAAAGTGGAAAATGCACTTGGAAACGTCCGCCAGCAAATTGAACAACTTAAAGGGCAACTAAAACTTTGGAACAATCAAGTCGATTATTCGACAGTGACCCTTCAGCTCGTTACCCAACAAAGTCAGAATATAAAGGTTCAGAATGCTTGGCAACCGATTTCATGGAGTAAGACCTGGGAAGCGACTGGGGATGCAGTACTAAAAACCATGAGTACCTTGTGGAATGCTCTGAATTATCTAGTGGTCGGAATAGGGTATGCGTCCCCTTACCTTCTAATTGGAGCTGTAGGATGGGCTCTTTATCGAGTATGGAAAAAGAAGAATTCTTAAAGACTGTTCCCAGTGATATAATCCCTGGCTATCTTTAGCTCTGTGAAGGTCTAGATCTGTGTATAATGCAGGATCTAGGCCTTCCTCTTGTCAACCACTTAACTTTACTCAGAAGATATATGTCTGTATAATAAATAGGTAATCTTCAAATCTTGAGCAAGGTCGGAGGTATGTATTTGAAACTCACAATGCGTACAAAGTTTATTGGAGGGATCATGGGGATTGCCGTGGGTGCCATCCTTGCCGCCTACGGGATCCAGGGCTTTATTGTCTATTCCGGGTTAAGCGGAGGTGGAGTTGGTGGGATTGCTCTGCTCCTTTTCTATATTTTTAAGCTTCCGATTGGGGTAGCGACATTTGTTTTAAATGTGCCTTTGTTTGTGTTAGGCTGGCGTGAAGTCGATAAACAGTTTGTCTTTAAAACCATATGGGGATTAGCAATATTCTCCGTTTTTCTTGATCTATTTGCCGGCATTCAACCGCTTGACGTTCAGGACATTTTTTTGGGAGCTCTTTATGGAGGGGTGATCTCAGGAATTTCCTCAGCTATTGTTTTCCACTTCGGTGGAAGCCTAGGCGGAACAGACATCATAGCTAAGGTGATTCAACAAAAATATGGTGTGCCAATGGGTACGTCCGCCCTAGCAATTAACGGAGTCATTATCCTAATATCTGGGGCATTACTTGGGCCAAAAGTGGCACTTTATACGTTGGTTATGCTGTTTGTATATGGTCGTGTACTCGATTTAATTCAAAGCGGAGTTCCATCGAAATCCATTACTATCATTTCAGATCAATCCGAGGCCTTAGTTGATCGAATTATGGTTGATTTGGGACGGGGCGCAACGTTTTTACATGGAAGAGGAGCATACTCCTGTGAGCCAAAGGACGTAATTATTTGCGTCGTCAGTCTGCCTGAAATAGGTCGTCTAAAACGAGCTGTTCGAGAAGTAGATCCTTCTGCATTTATGATCGTCCAAAATGCCGGAGAGGTCCTTGGCAAAGGATTTCTTTCCAATGATTAAGTGCCAGTAACTACTTCATTTCTGAATCTAACGATTTGAGTTCACTTAAGGTAACAAATCGATACCCAAGGTTTTGAAGAGAATCAAGGATTGTACCCAATGACTTCACAGTTTGACTGCGCTGATACCCTCCATCATGCATAAGGATAATGGCACCAGGAAAAACGTCGCGCATGACATTATCCACAATTTGTTTTACTCCAGGGTTACGCCAGTCTTTGCTGTCCACACTCCATAGGGCGACGATATGTCCATTTTGTTTAATAGTTTCCAGTTGGGTTTTAGTTACAAGCCCTCTTGGAGGACGATAGAAATAGGTATGGCTACCAGTTGCCTCAAAGACAACTTGGTCGGTTTGACTCATTTCTACCATAAACTTGCTTTGTGGATAATTATGGGTAAAGCTATGGTTTCCGATTTCATGGCCTTCATTAATTAAGCGTTTAAGTAAGTACGGGTTCTCTTGAGCCGCTTTTCCTAAAACAAAAAATGTGGCCCGAACTTTCTTTGCTTTGAGGATATTTAGAACATCGGGTGTATCAATCGGATCAGGTCCATCGTCAAAGGTTAAAGCAACCACTTTTTCCTGAGTATGTGACATGTAATAGGTTCCAGGTGTCCGAACCAGTGAAGGGATCGATAACATGTGTTGAGATAGACTGAACAAGCCTATTGTGATGATCAGTAACAGAAACGTTATTATTAGTTTGCGTCGAGACAATACGTAAATGAACAATAAATTTCCACCCCCATATCGCTTCTATATTTCTATGGATAAATAACGACTTCCATGCCTAAGAATCATCTTAAACATAGCAACCTTAAAAAGGTTAAGGAAGATAGTGGTTATCTAGTATGAAAAACTTGAAGGCTGGGATTAACCAGCTTTTTGTGACTATCAGAAAGTATACATTGAGACTATAAGTTGATGAGGGGTCTAGAAAGGAGTGGCTGATTTTGGGTTTCCGTTTCGTATTCGGGCGTGCAGGTAGTGGTAAGAGTACCCTTTGTTTGGAAGAAATCCGTAGCGAATTGCGCTTGGAACCCTTAGGGGAATCTCTGATCCTTCTTGTCCCGGAACAGGCAACTTATCAGATGGAAATAGCCCTAGCCAACACACCCGATCTGGGTGGAAGTTTACGCGCACAAGTCTTAAGTTTTCGAAGACTTGGCTGGCGCGTATTTTCGGAAACCGGAGGCGGACAGAAAGTCCTAATCGGCACGATTGGGAAACGGATGCTCCTGCGCCAGATTCTTTTAAAACATCGACTTCAGTTAAAAGCATTTGCCCGTTCGGCTACCCGACCGGGTATGGCTGATCTTCTCGCCCAAGCCATCGGGGAATTTAAAACATATCGGATTGCTCCCAGTGTATTGCGAAATGTAACCATGACGGACGGTATTTTAAACGATAAACTGCAGGACTTAGCCCTTATTTTTGAAGAATATCAAGCAGCACTTGGCCTAGGTACACGCGATACGGATGATGAATTATCAGTTTTGGCAGAAAAAAATCCCTGATGCGCCCTTTCTCCAAGGGGCCATTGTATGGGTTGACGGATTTACCGGATTTACCCCTCAAGAATTAGAAGTCTTGAAAACCCTTGTCAGAACGGCCAAGGAAGTAATCGTAACTTCCCCTCTCGATCCGTTTTTAGTAACAGAGGAGCTTACCCAAGGCGAGGGGATCTTTAAAGTGGGGGAGGATTTTTTTACAGGTCCTTGGCGTACTTATCAAGATCTGCAACGTATTGTAGTTGAGACTGGCACCACTATACATCCTCCGAGCTTGCTTAAGAACACGAAGCGCTTTAAACATCCCTGGCTAAGTCATTTAGAAACAAATTTCTTTGTTTACCCGATCACAACAATGCCCGAAGCAGGGAACCAGGCTGGAATCTTAAGTGGGGAGGGAATTCAAGTCTTATCTGCCGTTAATCGGCGGGCTGAAGTGGAAGGGGTTGCACGGGAACTACGGCGCTTGGTCAGAACTGAAGGGTTACGCTGGAACGAAATTGCGATCATGAGTCGTGATCTTACAGGCTACCATGAACTCATTACTCAGGTGTTTACAGCCTATGATGTTCCACATTTTTTAGATCATAAACGATCTGTCCTTCATCATCCCTTGATTGAATTAGTACAATCCATTCCAGAAGTGGCAGTGAAACATTGGAGCTATGAGCCTCTCTTTCGTTGTTTGAAGACGGATTTTTTCCCGCTGCAAAGGGATGCGATCGATCGACTGGAGAATTACGTACTTGAACACGGAATTCACGGAGAGGGTTGGGACAGAAATGTGGACTGGCGTTATCACCGCCAATGGACTCTGGGGCAAAATGAAGAACAACGTTCCGAGGAATTAAAATTCCAGGCTGAGCTGAATACTTTCAGGCAAATAGTTTATGACCTTATTAATCCCTTCATTCAAAGTGTCATACCAGGAATCCACGCTGAGACCCTGAATGTACGGGACGTGACAGAAATATTGTTTAGTTTTTTAGAAAGGCTTAATGTTCAAGCCACTTTAAAGGAATGGTCACAAAAGGCTCAGATGCAGGGGAATCTAGGCGAAGCCAAACTCCATGAACAAATCTGGGAAGCAGTTATCCAAGTCCTTGATGAAATAGTAGCAGGCTTGGGGGATGAGTCTCTGAATCTGGAGGACTACTCCTTAATTCTCGCCTCTGGCCTTGAAGCGATTGAACTGGGTCTGATTCCTCCTGGACTGGACCAGGTCTTAGTAGGGTCGTTAGATCGTTCACGGAATCCAGAAGTGAGGGTGCTTGTTCTCATGGGAGCTAATGAAGGGGTACTGCCTGCCCGTCCAGGAACAGATGGAGTTCTCGACGAGTATGAAAGGGAACAATTGAAGATGGTTGGCATCCCTCTAGCTCCTAAAGGAAAGGCCCAGACCTTTGAAGAGCAATTTTTTATTTACTCAGCACTTACCCGAGCTACGGAAAAACTGGTGGTTAGTTACCCTTTGACGGATGAAGAGGGGAAAGGGCTGACGGTTTCGCCCGTTGTCAGAAGACTAAAGCTTCTTTTTCCAACCCTATCAGAGAGTTTCGTAGGTAACCAAGAGGACATTCAGCGCCTAAGTCATCCCAATTCTGCCCTGCAAGCTTATGCAGAACAACTACGCACGTTGCGTGAAGGGGAGCCACTTTCCCCATTGTGGCAGGCTACTGAAGCATGGCTGGCACAGGACCCCCTTCAAACTAATCAAATTCAGCGTTTACAAGCTAGTCTTTTATACCAGAATCAAGAAGAACGACTCCAACGACCTCTCGCACGTCGCTTATATGGTAAATGCTTGAAGGCCAGCGTCTCTCGTTTAGAACAATTCGCTAAGTGTCCGTTTGGGCATTATGCTCGTTATGGACTTAAGCTTCGTGAAAGACCCACTTATCAGCTAACGAGTCCCAATATGGGTGAATTCTTTCATACTATCCTCCATAATTTTGCCATTCAACTCCAAGAACGTGGCTTAGATTGGGGCAAATTGACGAAGGAAGAATCTTGGGCACTCGTTAATCAACTTGCAGACGAGCTTGTCCCAAACCTTCAACACAACATCCTCCAAAGTAGTTCTCGCTATCGGTTTTTAACCCATAAATTAAAGCGAACAGTTCATCACGCTGTAAAAGTCCTTGCTGAACATGCTCGTAAAGGGATTTTCATTCCAATTCAGTTGGAAGTAGGTTTTGGCCCCAATCAAACACTCCCAGGAATCGAGATTCCTTTGACTGAAGAGGATTCCCTGTTGCTATGTGGGCAAATTGACCGAGTGGATGCTGCCTTCTTAGATGGACAAGTCTATTTGCGGATTCTTGATTATAAGTCCCGTGAACTATCCTTAGCCCTGGATTCAATATATTATGGATTAAATCTCCAATTACTCACTTATTTAAAGGTTGCTCTACAGGGAGCAGAAGTATTACTGAACACAACATCCCCTCAGAAAGTTCCCGCAGGGTTTCTGTATTTTCCTGTACTGGAACCCCAGCTTGAAGAGAATATACCGATTAGCCCAGAAGAATTGGAAGAACATCGTGTTCAGGCCGTTAAAGTCAGTGGGTATTTATTAGCGAATCCACGGGTCCTAGAAGCTATGGATTCTACCTTCACCACCGGACGTTCTGATTTACTGGGGGTAACCTTAAAAAAAGACGGAACCTTTAAGAAAGGGGCCAACGTCCTAACGGAGGAACAGTTTTCCATACTTAGTGATTATCTTCATAAGTGGTTCCGACAAACAGGGGAGAGACTATTTGATGGGGATATTTCACTATCTCCCTATCGGAGAGGAAAGAGCACTGGATGTCAATACTGTTCTTTTAAACCCGTGTGTCACTTTGATCCCTACCTTCCAGAAAACCAATACCGAGACCTACCTGCCTTAAAGCATGAAGAGGTATGGCGCCGCGTGGAGAATACCACTCTCGAGCAGAATTTTGGCTCCTCATCCGATTCGAACCTTCATTCAAACGTAAAAGGTCCAGAAAGCCTAGATTTCAACTGGTTGGAAGGAGAGAAACTTATATGAGTGAACCAAAATGGACTGCGGAACAACTAGCCGCAATCCAATTGCGAGGCCAGCTTCTAGTGGCTGCTGCTGCAGGTTCCGGAAAAACTGCTGTGCTTGTGAAACGCTTAATTCACAGAATCACAGACCTAGAAGACCCAGCCGATGTCGATCGCTTTCTGGTTGTAACCTTTACTAAAGCGGCCGCCAACGAGATGCGCGAGCGTATTGGCAAAGCTTTAGATGATACTCTTATTCAGGAACCTGAGATTGAGGTAATTGAACGTCTCCATCGGCAACGCACGCTTCTTAATCGGGCAAGCATTACCACATTACATTCCTTTTGCTTAGAATTAATCCGAAAGTATTTTTATCAACTTGAACTGGATCCAGCCTTTCGAATTGCAGATCAAGCTGAGGCCGAACTTTTACGTCAGGACGTGGTTGAAGATCTTTTTGAAACCTACTATGAACGAGAAGATGGTCCCTTTTTGAAGCTTGTCGAGGCCTTTGGAACGGATCGCGATGACCAACCTTTGATGGGTCATGTCTTACATCTTTATAATTTTGCCTATAGTCAACCTCGGCCAGCTGAATGGTTAAGTGCACTTCACAAAGCTTATATGTGGGAGACGATTGAATCTTTGATGCAAAGTCAATGGGGGCAATCAGCTCGGCAAGGGCTTATGGACAGTGTGGGAGAAAGTTTTAACTTACTCGAACGTGCTCAACTAATAGCCCAGGCTCAACAAGGACCAGTGCCCTATGCTGAGACAATTCAAGATGATCTTAATCGAATTGGGTTACTAAATCGTGCTTTGAAAGAAGGGGATTGGACTCAGGTCGAACTACAATTCCAACTAGCTGTTAATTTTCCTAAGCTAAAACCAATGACTTCAAAAGCCAAGAAAATAGCCCTTTCAAACGAAGATACACCGAATTTTGATGAAGCAAGCCAAAAGTCATTACAAGAAGAATGCAAAAAATTGAGAGAAGACGCTAAAAAGAAACTTAATTCTCTCAAGGATGATGTCTTTACTTTTCCCCTTGAGCAGCAACTTCCTGCCCTTCGCGAGATGGGCACATTGGTGCAAACACTTGGAGCCTTAGTCCAGGAATTCTCTCGAGTCTATCGAGCGGCTAAGGACTCCCGTACCCTCCTAGACTTTACCGACTTAGAACATTTCGCCCTGCAACTACTGGAGGTAGAGGGTAAGGCTTCTCTGATCGCTCAAGGATTAAAGGAGTATTATGCGGAAGTTTTAGTGGATGAATATCAGGACATTAACCCTGTTCAAGAGCGAATCTTACAGCTTGTATCAAGACAAGAGGGGTCTCCAAATCTCTTTATGGTCGGAGATGTCAAACAAAGTATCTATCGCTTTCGCATGGCTGATCCCAGCTTATTTCTTGCTAAATACAGCACTTTGCCCCATTGGAATTCGAGTAAACCGGGGGATACCTCTTATACGGAGATCATCATCGATCTTAATAAGAATTTCCGAAGTCGTCTAGAAGTGGTAGATGGGGTAAACTTTCTCTTCCGTCAAATTATGACGAAAGGGGCAGGGGAAATTCCTTATGATGATCAAGCAGCTTTACAATATGGAGCCGCGTTTGTCTCTGGTCAGGATCAACTTTGCACAGCAGAAGGACCGATTGAAGTTCACCTGATTGACTCTAACAGCATCAAACAACAGTTGACCGAACTTTCCATTACTGAGGGAATGGACGACATGGACTTCACGTCGTCGGAGAGTGCCTCCGGCACTGAAGTTCAGAGCCCTTTAGGCGCTGAAGAAACCATAAATTCTGAGGATCTTGATAAAGCACGGATTGAAGCGCGCTTAGTGAGTGATCGAATTCAACAGATGGTTCAAGGAGCAGAATTTCAGATTTATGACAAGGATCTTAAACTTTATCGCCCTGTCCGGTACTCGGATATTGTGATTTTGATGCGTTCTTATTCGGCTGTTGCGCCAATCTATGTGGAAGAATTCCAAAGCTCTGACATTCCCGTTTATGCTGAAACAACCAGTGGTTATTTTGGCGCGAGCGAAGTAGAAACGATGTTATCCTTGCTTAAAATAATTGATAATCCGCGTTTGGATATTCCCTTAGCTGCTGTCCTTCGTTCTCCACTCGTGGGTCTCAATGGGAGTGAGTTAGGCAAACTTCGAATGATGCTTCCTGAAGGAGACTTCTATGAGGCCTTAACTCTAGGGGTATGGGCTGCACTCGTCCATGAAACTCTAGGCCCAGATCTAGAAAATCAGTTCAGACAAATCTTAGATCTTTACGAAGATTCTTGGGAAAGGCGGCTTAAAAAAGCCCAGGAGATTTTAACTACGGCTCCGGCACTTAAGGATAAAATTTCAAGTTTTTGGATTAATCTACAAATCTGGAGAACCAGATCTCGCCGAACTTCCCTGGCAGATCTACTTTGGTCTCTATATGAAGAGACTGGGTACTTGATGTATGTGGGGACTTTGCCAGCGGGTATTCAGCGTCAGGCCAACCTACGGGTCCTTTATGATCGAGCCAGTCGATTTGAGGCAACGAGGTACCGTGGTTTGTTCCGCTTTTTGCGTTTCTTGGAGCGTTTTCAAGGACAAGGCAAAGATATGGGCAATGCTCGCGCTTTAGGAGAAAACGAAAATGTTGTTCGTTTGATCACGGTTCACGCTAGCAAAGGGTTGGAGTTCCCGGTTGTTTTTGTGGTTGGTTTAGGACGAACGTTTAATACGCAAAGTCTCAAGGGAAAAGTGCTACTTCACTCAAAATTAGGAATGGGCATGCCAATTATCGATGTGGAAAATAATGTTCGTTACCCTTCTTTAATCCAGTACGCTGTCAAACAACGTCTAGCACAAGAATCGTTGGCAGAAGAATTACGGATTCTTTATGTTGCACTAACACGAGCTAAAGAACGACTTTTTCTCTATGGTAATATTGATAACTATGATAAAACTCTTGCCAAATGGCAACGAACTTCTGCTTGGAACGAGATCCCCTTACCAGAGGGTCAACTTCGGAGTGCCAAATGCTATCTGGATTGGATGGGCCCAGCCCTTGTTCGCCACCCCCAACGTCTCTTTAGTGAAGCGGTGCTACCAGAAAATTATCAAACGAAGTTTTCACTTCCCGAAGCTAGTTCAAGCTGGGAGATACATCTTCATCAAAGCTTAACTTCGGGCAAAGATCATTGCCACGAACAAAATCATGAAGTGAGTGGCGATGACAATCTTGAGGGAGCTACCGATCATCAAATAGCGAACTCTGAAAATAAAACTAAAGAACAATGGTTTATTGAGATTGACCAGCAGCTAAACTGGCAATATCCCTACCACAAGTCTGTTGCTCAGATATCTAAAACAAGTGTTAGCGAACTGAAGCGGTTGAACAATTGGCATACCCAGGATAACGTCTCTCCGATTCCAACGCTTTCAAAACAAACAGATTTTATGAAGCGTCCGAACTTCCTCCAGGTCGCGCAATCTTTAAATGCTGCGGAACGGGGAACAGCCTTGCACACGGTTATGCAACATATTCCCTTTAAGGAACTGACAACCCTTTGGCCCAATTTAGTTCAATCAGAGCAGATCGATTATATTCTTGAATTTTTAAACCTACTCGAAAAACGTGAAATCCTTAGAGCAGACCAAAAGAGCGTCATTCAGCCAAGCCAGATTGTTGAATTTCTAGGCTCTCCTCTAGGGCAGCGACTTTTTAAAGCGGAACAGGTACTTCGAGAAGTACCATTTACCTTGACGCTTCCTAATTGGGATCAAACCACAGTTTTAGTTCAAGGGGTTATTGATGTTGTGGTTATAAATAATAACGATCACCAAAGGAAAACGGCAGAAATTCTTGACTACAAGACAGATTCACTGAAGGCAGATGGCGAAACGGAACCTGAGGAGGTCTTGCGCAATCGATATGCTCTCCAACTTTCACTTTATGCTCATGCCATCGAGCATTTAACCAAAATTAAGGTTGAAAAAAGTACCCTTTACTCCTTTAGCTTAGGTTGCGAAATTGATATTTCTGGTGAGCTTCTCAAAGAGATTTTAGGGAACGCTTTCCCGTTATTCTGTTAACTAATACTGTAAACCTAAAGGCAAAACCATCAAATAACCAGGAGGATCCTCTAAAGACATTTAGTTTTTTATGATATAATAATTAAAGTTTTAAAATATTTGTTATATTTAGAGAGGATTTATGACTTCGGTGGCGAATTACTAAGTGTTCTTTGTGATTGTTGTAACTATCTTTAATAGGAGTAAGGAAGAAAGAGGGGTTGTAATGAGTCAAAATAAAATAGGTTCTGTTTTGATTGTTGGCGCAGGGATTGCTGGGATTCAAGCTGCACTGGATTTAGCAGAGTCGGGATACTTAGTTCATTTGGTAGAAGAATCGTCAGCAATTGGCGGAACTATGCCAATGTTGGATAAGACCTTCCCAACGAATGATTGTTCGATGTGCATTTTATCCCCGAAATTAGTGGAGTGCGGACGCCATCTTAATATCAGAACCTACACCAATTCACAAGTTGTCAAATCAGAAGGAGAAGCTGGAAACTTCAAAGTAACCATTAAACAAAAGGCCCGTTATATTGACCTAGAAAAATGTACGGGTTGTGGTGCATGTGCTGAAGCTTGCCCAGTCAAAGTCGATGATGAATTTAATCAGGGCTTAGGAAAGCGTAAAGCTGCGTTTAAACAGTATTCCCAAGCCTTCCCCAATGCCTATGGAATTGACGAAAAGAATTGTTTGTATCAAACCCGTGGTAAAGCAAAAGGTAAGGATATTTGCCTAAAATGTGTTAAAGCATGTCAAGCAGGGGCAATCGACCATCAGATGGAAGACAAAGAATTTGAAGTTGAAGTCGGTTCTATGATTCTTAATCCAGGCTTTAAAGTGTTTGATGCCTCTAGCCTCGATTATTACGGCTATGGAACGATCAAAAGCGTTATAACAAGCCTAGAGTTCGAGCGTCTTCTCAGTGCATCAGGGCCCTTTGATGGACATTTAGTAAGGCCTTTTGACCAGAAAGAACCTCAAAAAATTGCCTGGATTCAATGCGTTGGTTCCAGAAACGCTAAAATTAATCATAACTACTGCTCCGGTGTTTGCTGTATGTATGCTATTAAAGAAGCAGTTATCGCCAAAGAACACAGCCATATTCCAGTGGATACGACCATATTCTATATGGATATGAGAACTCCTGGCAAAGATTTTGAAAAATATTATAACAATGCTAAGAATAATCAGGGGGTTAACTTCATCCGTTCTCGTGTTTATGAAGTAACCGAAGCCAAAGATGATTCAGGAGATGCAGTGATCAGATACTCTACAGAAGACGGTCAAATTTGCACAGACCAATTTGATTTAGTTGTTCTGTCAGTGGGTCTTGAGCCAGGCGATAGTTCCAAAGACTTAGCCAATATGTTAGATCTAAAGGTCAATAAATATGGATTTGCTGAGCTTCAACCACTAAGCGGAGTCAATACTTCTAAAGATGGAGTTTTTGCTGCAGGTGCTTTTAGTGGTCCAAGAGATATTCCGGAAACAGTTATGCAAGCAAGTGCCGCGGCTGGTGCTGCCTCTGCTTTATTATCCGATGAGCGTGGAACTTTAGTCAGTGAAAAAGAATATCCACCTGAACTAGATGTTGCTGGGGATGTTATCCGAACTGGAGTCTTTATTTGTCACTGCGGTGTTAATATCGGTAGCGTTGTCAATGTGCCCAGTGTGGTTGAGTACGCCAAAACTCTACCTACCGTTGCTTATGCCACTGATAAAATCTATGCTTGTTCACAAGATGCTCAAGCTTCGATCAAAGCTCTGATTAGTGAACAAAAATTAAACAGAATCGTGGTTTCTTCCTGTAGCCCACGAACCCATGAGCCTTTATTCCAAGAGACGTTGAAGGAAGCTGGGTTGAATGCTCACCTATTTGACATGGCCAATATCCGTGACCAATGTTCTTGGGTTCATATGCATGAGCCAGAAAAAGCGACCGAAAAAGCGAAAGATCTCACAAAGTTAGCGATCGTGCGTGCTTCCATGCAACAACCTGTTCAACCTATCTTCATGGCCATGAACCATGCTGCCTTGGTGATCGGTGGCGGAGTAGCGGGTATGACCAGTGCCCTATCTCTAGCGGATCAAGGATATGAGGTCCATTTGGTCGAAAAAGACAAGGTTCTAGGCGGCGTAGCGAGGAGATTCTCCACTGGTTTCAGAGGAGAAGATATGAAAGCCTTTGTTGCGGACCTAATTGATCAAGTAAGTAATCATCCAAACATCAAACTCCACGTAGGTGTCGGCATAAAAGATGTTGGAGGTTTCTTAGGCAGCTTTACAACCACTTTGGAAAATGGAGAACAGATAGCACATGGCGTTGCACTTCTGACCATTGGAGGCCAAGAATATAAGCCTCATGAATATCTCTATGGCCAAGACCAGCGAATAATGACACAAATTGAAATGGATGAGGCACTCTATAACCATGACTCTAAAGTAGAAAACGCCAAGAATTTTGTCTTCATCCAATGCGTCGGCTCGCGTTGTGATGAAAATCCTTATTGCAGCCGTACTTGCTGTACTAAATCAGTGAAGTTAGCGCTTAAAGTCAAAAAGAAAAATCCAAAGGCTAATATCTTCGTTCTGTACCGTGATATGAGAACCTATGGCTACTTTGAAGAGGATTATGAAGAAGCGAGACGAATTGGGATCATCTTTGTCCGCTATAGTGAGAATGCCAAACCTGTCGTTAATAAAGAAGGGGATACCTTAGTAGTAACCGTAACAGATCATGTCTTAGATCGCCCGCTTGAGATTGAGGCAGATGTGATTTGCTTAGCGGCGGCCATTAAAGCACCCGAAGACGGCAGAAAGCTTTCCAAATGGTTCAAAATCCCCTTAAATGCCGATGGCTTCTTCTTAGAAGCACATATGAAATTGCGCCCTGTTGATTTTAGTACTGATGGTGTATTTATGGCTGGAATCGCACACAGCCCCAAAAACATGGAAGAAGTTATTACCCAAGCTAAAGCTGCTGCTGGACGCGCGGGTGTGGCCTTGTCCAAAGATCAGGTAGAATCTGCAGGTCTTAATGCCTTTGTTAATAAACGCAAATGTACCGCTTGTGGAACTTGTGAAGCAGTTTGCTCGGCCAAAGCAGTCACCGTTGATTTGGTTAACCGCGTAGCTGTTGTGAATGATGCTCTGTGTAAAGGCTGTGGAGCCTGCGCTTCGAGTTGTCGTTGTGGAGCCATAAGCCTCAGAGGATGTACAAATGAACAAATTGTCGAGATGTTGAATTTCCTATAAGGATTAGGCACCTAATAATAATTGGGAAAGGTAGATGATTATGGGAGAAATTCAGGTTGAAACTGAAAATAAAAAGTACGATCCAAAAATTGCTGCTTTCTTGTGTAACTGGTGTAGTTATGCAGGAGCGGATCTAGCGGGTGTCGGTAGAATTCAATATCCACCCACTATTAGAACGATTAGGGTCCCATGCTCCGGTAGAATCAATCCTTTGTATATCTTAAAAGCGATGGCAAATGGAGCTGATGGAGTCTTGGTATCCGGATGTCACCCAGGGGACTGCCATTATATTAGTGGCAACTATGTAGCACGCAGAAAATTTGCGCTCATTAAATCGTTGCTAACTTATGTTGGCTTAGAGGAAGATCGAGTTAATTTTTCATGGGTATCAGCAGCAGAAGGTGGCCGCTTCGCTGAAGTTGTGAAAGGGGTTAGCGAGCGGGTCGGTGCCCTTGGACCTAATAAAGGGGTCTTTAAAGTAGATGACGGGGGTGCAACGGATGAATAAAATTATCAGCGATATCCGAGAAACGGCCCGTCAATTACTGGCTGATGGCAAAGTAGACGTTGTTATTGGATACGAAAAAGGTTCCTTACCGTTAAAGGCGACTCCTTGCTTTGTGCATTCTGCTCAAGAGGTTGATTCATTAATTTGGGATGAAACCTGCGAGAATAACCTAGCAGCATTTGTAGCTAAGACGCCAGGCAAGAAGGCCATTGTAGCAAAAGGCTGTGACAGTCGAGCTTTAGTCGTTCTGTTGCAAGAAAACCAACTGGTCAGAGATGACTTGTATATCATTGGAGTTTCCTGTCATGGGGTCATCGATCAAAGAAAAATTGGAGCTGAAGTGGGAGAAATTCTTGAAGCTAGTATCACCGATGGAAAAATATCCGTGAAAGGGATGGAAGGGGATAAAGAGTATCTCTTTGCAGAAGTGAAAGATGCTACCTGTCAAACCTGCCGTTACCCTAATCCAGTCATAGAGGACCTTCATCTTGGTGAATTAATTCAAGTTTCTCAAGACGTTGCCGCTTTTGCCGACGTAGCGGCCATGGAAAACAAATCTGAGAGCGAACGACAAGAGTATTTCAAAGAGCAAATGAGTAAGTGCATTCGCTGTTACGCCTGTCGTAACGCTTGTCCTTTATGCTATTGTCAGGAATGTTTTGTTGATTGTAATTCTCCAAGATGGCTTACGGGTGGAGTGGATCGTGCCGAAAATCTCCTTTTCCAAGCTGGACGTGTGCTTCACTTAGCTGGACGTTGTGTTGATTGTGGGGCTTGTAGCCGTGCTTGTCTGCAAGGGGTTGACATTCGTGCCTTAAACCGCAAAATGACCAAAGATGTTTACGAAATGTATAACCATGAGTCCGGTATAAGTGAAGAGGGTAAACCTGCTCTGAATGTATACAGTGCAAATGATCCAGAAGAACAGTTCTTGGTAAAGGAGTGAGGTGAGAAAATGAAGATAAGTAAAGAAAAATTTGGCCAAGCATTGGATGCTTTAATCGCTGAATACCAAATAATTGCTCCTGTTAGTGATGCTAACGGAATTGCTTTCAAAGGAGTCAAAAGCTTCTCAGAAGTCAAGCAAGATTATCTCAATTCTAAACTTCCTCCCAAAGCTTTCTTTTTTCCTCAACATGAAAAACTTATGTCTTATAAAAAAGAAGGTAAAGATGTAACTGTTAAGAGTGAACTTAAAGTTGAGAACACGGTTCTTTTTGGAATTAGACCGTGTGATGCTAAAGGAATGCAACTCTTAGATATGGTCTTCAAAAATGATCAGTATACAGACCCCTATTATTATGAACGACGTGAAAAAGCTGTCATCATCGGGGTTGCCTGTCAAAAAATCGCTCCAACGTGTTTTTGCTCCTCGTTTGGGATTTCTCCGGCAGGTAGTGAAGGGTCCGATCTGTTTTTAATCGATCTCGGAGATTCCTACGACGTAGAAGTAATCACTGAGAAAGGTAAAGCCTTAGCTGCTCGTTTCGAGGCCCTCTCAGAACTGACAGCTGATGAACAAGCTTTGGTTGAAAAAGTGAAACGTGCAGAAACTACGAGTAAGGTCGATGTCTCAACCACCACCAGTAAACTTGATAAAATGTTCAATAGTCCTTATTGGGATTCTCTCCAAGAGAAGTGCATAGGGTGTAATGTTTGTTCATTCTCTTGTCCTACCTGTCATTGCTTTGATATTTCCGAGGAAGTGCGAAAAAATGAAGGAACTAGAGTGCGAACTTGGGATGGTTGTATGGCTCCCCTCTTTACACTTCATGGTTCTGGTCATAACCCACGGGATCATAAAAAGGCCCGTTGGCGTCAGCGGATGATGCACAAGTTCAATTATTTTGTCCATAACAATGGGTCTATGTCGTGCGTAGGCTGTGGTCGCTGCATAAAAAGTTGCCCAGTTAATATGGATATTCGACAAGTCATTGATGGGGCTAACAAAGCAGAATTGGTGGTGGAATGATGCAACAGAATCCTTATATCCCAATAACAATGAAACTAGTTAAAAATTTAGTAGAAACTGAAGACAAGCTGATCAATACCTTCACTTTAGAGTTTCTCAATAAACAAGATGAAGAAAACTTTAAATATATGCCTGGGCAATTCGCCGAACTTAGTGCCTATGGTCATGGAGAGGCACCTTTCGGAATCGCAACGTCTCCGACAGAGCCTGGAATTCTGAAGTTTTCGGTTGCAAAAGTAGGCTGCGTCTCTAATGCCTTACACCTTATGGAAGAAGGAACCATGGTAGGAGTCAGAGGACCCATGGGAAATTACTATCCAATCGAAGAGTTTAAAGGTAAAAATCTTGTTATTATCGGTGGAGGTTTTGCGTTTACGACGCTGCGTTCATTGGCTAAATACATGCTCGATCCTAAACATCGTGGTGACTATGGAGATATTACGGTTATTTACGGTGCCAGAAACCCTGGCTTATTGCTCTACAAGGAAGAATTAGCCGAGTGGGAAAACAATCCTAATATTAATTTAGTCACCACCATCGATAGACCGGCTGAAGGTTGGAATAAACACGTGGGCTTTATTCCTAGCATTACAGAACAAATTGCTCCTTCTTCGGTGAACACCTATGCTGTCGTGTGCGGACCACCAGCCATGATCAAATTTACATTACCAGTCTTAGAAAAACTCAACTTCCCTCCCGAACGTATTTACACTTCTTTAGAAATGCGCATGAAATGCGGCTTGGGAATCTGCGGTCGTTGTAATATCGGCACGGAATATGTTTGTAAAGATGGCCCGGTTTTTTCCATGGCTCAGTTAAAAGAGCTCCCTAGTGAATATTAATCAAATCGGAGGTGATAGTAAGAATGGCTGAACCCATTAGAGTTAAAGACTTAGATCAAACCCTGCGAGATGAAGTGGCAGGATTATTAAAAGGGTACGATTTTTCCAACTGCCTGACTTGTGGTATGTGCACGGCTGGCTGTAAGTATAGTGATTTAATCGAGGACCAGGATCCCCGTAAATTCATTCGCAAAGTAGCCCTTGGAATGCGAGAAGAAGTAGAAAATGATCCTTTTGTTTGGAATTGCAATATGTGTGAACGCTGTACTGTAGAATGCCCTATGGGTGTAAATATTGCGGCTATAACCAGAGCTTTCCGAGGAAAAACTCCTGTTCCGCCCGGTCATTTACAGATTATTGCCGATGACCATATACGTACGGGTAACCAAATGGCTGTAGAACAACTCGATTATGATGAAACTCTGGAATGGCTTGAGGAGGAACTTCAGAAAGAACTGAACGATCCAACTTATAAGATACCTATAGACAAGCCTGATGCTGATTTTATGTTCGGCTTCAATGCTAGAGAGATCAAACATTATCCACATGAACTGCAAACAATTTTACATGTCTTTTATGCAGCCAAAGCAAACTATACACTAAGCAGTAAACGTTGGGATGCAACCAATATCTGTTTGTTCACCGGGAAAAACGATGAATTTCAAGAGATTTCACGTCCACTCTTTGAAGAAGTAGAACGATTAAATGCAAAAGAACTAATCGTTACAGAATGTGGTCACGCTTTCCGTTCCTGTAAAATGTTTCAGCGTAGCTTCTGGAAAGGCAAGCAATTCCCAGTGCGTCACATAGTCGAAATTTATGCTGATTGGATCAAAGAAGGCAGACTAAAATTAGATAAGAGTAAAAATCCACTCCCAGTAACCCTTCACGATCCCTGTAATACGGTTCGTAAAGAAGGAGTCTATGAGCCACAACGCTATGTTATTAAGCATGTCGTGGAGGATTATCGTGAAATGAATCCTGATGGCAAGTATAACATTTGTTGTGGAGCAGGTGGTGGAGCTTTAGCCGTAGCGGCTACTAAACAGCAGCGTATGATTAAAGCAAAACCTAAAGTTGATCAATTAGTAGCGACTGGTGCCAAAATTGGCTGCATTCCCTGTCACAATTGCATTGACCAGTTTAATGACATGAATAAATTCTATAAATTGGGTATGAAAATGCATCATCTCAGCACTCTCATTGAAAATGCGCTGATACCCGATGAGCCAGCCACAGAAGAAGCTAAGTAGATATCGATAAGCATAAGGCCTCGTATGCGGAATGATTCCGCATTAACGGGGCCTTTTTGTCGTATTTAATATTTTCAATGATAATATCCTATTCCTTCTCTTATTAAATCAGTGCAGTCGGAGAGGTTTAAGGTTATAATAAATTTGTATCTAGTTGATTAAAGAGTGTTAGACATTGTGAAAAATGTAACGGAAAGAGAGAAAAACATATGGCAGTACAAATTCTGACGGATAGCACGAGCTACTTAGGAGCGCCTCTCAGGGAAGAGTACAAGATAAGGATGGTATCCTTAAATCTATCCTTTGGTAAAGAAAGTATGAGAGAAACGGATATTGATAATGAGACTTTCTATAAAATGATGGCTGAAAAAGGAATTCCGACTTCATCACAGCCTTCTGTTGGGGAAATGTATGATGAAATGATTAGAGTCATTGAGAAGGGCGACAGTTTATGTTGCATTTTCTTGTCTTCAGAAATGAGCGGGACGCTATCGGCAGGACAACTCGCTAAAGAAATGGTTTCGGAAAAGTATGAGAATGCTCAGATCGAGATTGTAGATTCAAGGTCGAACTGTATGCAACTTGGCTTTGCTGTTATACAAGCTGCAAGAGCGGCAAAAGCGGGACTGACATTGGAGCAGGTCAAAGAAGCAGCTTTAGCTAATATTAAAAGAAGTCGCTTTTTATTTATACCCGAGAATCTTGAATACTTAAAAAAAGGCGGCAGAATTGGCGGAGCTAGTGCCTTAATCGGAAATCTTTTTAAAATTATTCCAATTTTGACTGTAGATAATGGCAAAACTAATATCCTTACAAAGGTAAGAACGAAGAAGAATGCCGTGACGGCAATGGTGGAACGAATGTTACAGGATATCCATACATTTGGGCTGGGAGAAGTTGTTGTTCTCCATATCCATTGTTTAAATGAAGCTACTGAACTTAAAAACGAAATTCAAGATAAGCTTAAGATCACTATAGATATCTTGGATATAGGGCCAGTTATTGGATTACATGTAGGTCCAGGAACAATAGCCATTGCGTATTACACGGAAAAAGTCATGCGTTAACAATGACAACATGTAACAGGCATGTAGGTTTAGCATAGGGATAAATGGTATAATATCATTGATAGTTAACTTAGATTAGTATGGCTTAAGAGCAGTGTGTAGACAGACGAAGAGAGGTTTTTTCATGTTCGAATATCAAGGAATTCTATTTAATAATGCAAATCCGCGCCACCCTGACGGTACTAAAGCATGGAGCCAAATATGTAGAATATGCGCAGTACATTATCAAATCAAACGTAGTATGCTGGAAAGTGTTTGAAGCGGAACATGTGGTGTACAAGGTTGTACACGCCAAGCTAGGTATTATATCAATTTTGAGGACGGGGAACTGGTCGAAGTTCCAGAATAGGTAGTCTTATTTTAAAGATCAGATCTTTCCTAAGCAGTTAACTACCCTTAAAGGAGGATTTAAATGCCTATTAAGCTCAGTAAAACCCTATGGACCCTAGTTATTGTATTTATCATCGTTACAACCGTCATTTTTTCCTTTGGAATCTTGTTAGTTGGGGCAGCGCTTGCTAGTCTATACGGCATATATCGTTATTACTTCGGAAGGAAACGATCCAGTAAATTCAAAGTGAGACCGCAAGAGTTTATGTATGGGGAAGTAGTAGACATAAAAGCAGAAGTCATAGACATTAAAGCAGAAGCAATAGATCAGACGATCTCAGACAAAATCTCCAATAGAAATAAATAGAAGTTGAAATAGTTTGTACCATCGTCCTTGGGGCGGTGGTTTTTTATATGCAATTAATAATTCTTAAATAGGTGGCTTACAAAGATTTGTCCAAGCACAATGTTATAGTTAATTTAGAATATTAGTTCTCATAAAATAAATGAGGGTAGGGGATGTACATGTCAATTTCAAAAGTAAGCTTTTCTGGGTTAACTTCCGAACCTGTCACAAGTTTAAAAAGATCGAAGTCAATAACATTGACCAATACCTTTCTTACATCAGTCTTATCGCTCTCAGCCCTGGACCTAATCGTTGCTTTTATCAGAAATGATTCATTATCGAATTACATCATGTTCGTAATTACAAATCTAGCCATTACAACTTTAGGACTTCTTATTTCTTCGGATCTTATTGCTGAGAATGATAGCGAATCAGTAAGCTGTTTTCTGGCTTATATGGTATTTCTATGGGCCTGTATTACTGTAGTTAAACTTATCTTCCTTAAATAGTCCATAGGGGCTGATTAAAAAAGACGGCTCATCTTGAGCCGCCATGGAGAAGAAGTAAGATTGGAGCTATTAACCTCTAAATGTTTATCTGATCAAACCCAGTTCTTTTTTAGTTCGTTCAGCCATTTGTTTAAGCATTTTTTCTCTATCACTATTATATAAGGGTCCATAAAACACTATTCCGTATTTTTCTAACATTTTTGCTTCTTTTTCTTTTCTGGTACGTCCTACTTCAGGGACATACTGAGATTTTCTTTTTGCTTTGTGAAATTTAGCATGATGAGCAATATCAATAAACACTGCAAGGTTTGCAGTTCTGTCGTCATCATTATTCTCGTTTAAATGATGCAGAATTTCGGTTTCTTTTAGTTTTCGTTCTAAATATCTCTCGATAATTAATCTAGAAACCTCCATTGTTTCGTAATTACTATTTATGGAAATGCTGTCGTTCATAGTTGACTCCTTTCAAAGTGTTACCCAAACGAAAAAACAACAGACATTGGGATGGATTCGAATGTCATCCCGCCAGTCAAGTTGTCTTATTTCAAAGGTAAATTCGTATAAACTTGATTTGTTTACATATTTAGTATACTATAATTTGTTCATAATCACAACTGTATGGGGGATACCTCTATGTAATATTGCCATTTTTTACAATAAAATTAATTGTTGAAAGAAGGGTTAAGAAATGATACAATAATCTAAATTAACTGTGAACACAATAAGGCGTTGTTCGATACTTATTGCTTAAGTACTTTTTGAGAAGAGTTTAACTTTTTGTACAATAACATTGAAACGGCGTTTTATTATGTGAAACATGTTTATGGCTGTATATAAGTCAAATTATAATTCGCTATATTTTTTAAAGGAGGAGATTTTATGGCTATTGGTCGTCTAGAAAAGAATAAAGAACAGGTTAGTTCAGAATCAACATATTTATTAACAACAGAAAAAGATTCGGATAATGTGGAGCGAGGAATCGTCGCTAATAAAAAAGATCCCATGAACGAGTTTCAAAAGAAAGTAAATCAAGCAATCAAAGCAAATGATCTATGCTATAACTGTGAAACAGGGTTTCATTATATGGAGTAGGTAATCAATGCTCAACAGAAGGAGGGCTTCAATATGACAGAAAAACACCGTGAAGGGTTGCTTGAGGGAAAAAGGTTGTTTTTCCCTCCTACAGGTTTTAGTTCAAAAGCAGTAATTCAAAACCATGAAATTCATGAACAAGGACAGGACTTGACGAAGTTTTGGGGCGAACAAGGCAAACGGTTAGACTGGTTTAAACAATGGGACACTGTTTTAGACTGGAATCCTCCGTTTGCGAAGTGGTATGTCGGCGGAGAATTAAATGCAGCTTATAATTGCTTAGATAGACATTTAGAGGGGGCCCGTCGAAATAAAGCAGCCTTTATATTTGAAGGAGAACTGGGTGATCGTAGAGTCTTAACTTATCAGGATCTTCATCGTGAGGTATCCCAGTTCGCGAATGTTCTAAAATCTTATGGAGTAGAAAAGGGAGACCGCGTAATAATTTACATGCCTATGATTCCTGAGGCAGTGATTGCGATGCTAGCTTGTGCTCGAATTGGTGCTCCTCATTGTGTCGTATTTGGTGGATTCAGTGCTGAAGCTTTAAGGGACAGAGTCCTAGACGCTCAGGCAAAAGTTGTTGTCACATCCGATGGCAGTTATCGTCGTGGAAATATCATCCTGTTGAAAGAAAGTGTGGATCAAGCACTTCGCAATGTAAGTTGTGTTGAAAAAGTAATTGTTGTTCAACGTACAGGTCAGCCTGTAGACATGCAAGAAAAACGAGATCTGTGGTATCACGAGGTCATTAAGAATGTTTCGATTGTCTGTCCCGCAGAACCAATGGATGCGGATGATATGCTTTTCATTCTTTACACGAGTGGAACCACGGGAAAACCCAAAGGAGTTGTACATACTGTAGGTGGTTATATGGTTGGGGTATCTACAACGCATGAATGGGTCTTTGACATTAAAGAAGAAGATGTCTATTGGTGTACTGCAGATGTCGGTTGGATAACAGGTCACAGTTATTTGGTCTATGGGCCATTGGCCAATGGTTCAACAGTGGTTATGTATGAAGGTGCTCCAGATTATCCGGAAAAAGATCGGTATTGGGAAATCATTGAGAAATACAGGGTATCAATTTTATATACTGCCCCAACCGCAATTCGCACGTTTATGAAATGGGGGGAAAGTTACCCTTTAGGCAGAGATCTTTCAAGTTTGCGACTTTTGGGTTCAGTAGGGGAACCCATTAATCCAGAAGCGTGGATGTGGTACTATAAACATATTGGAGGAGATCGCTGCCCCATCGTAGATACCTGGTGGCAAACTGAAACAGGTATGATTATGATGACGCCCATTCCAGGAATTACTCCTCTTAAGCCAGGATCGTGCACCTTCCCATTCCCAGGCGTTCATATTGAAGTTGTGGATCATGTGGGAAATTCCGTACCAAAAGGTGAGGGTGGGTATTTAGTGGTTAGCGAGCCATGGCCGGCGATGCTTAAAACAGTCTATGGGGATGACAAACGCTACGAAGATACGTATTGGAACCAATTTCCTGGTGTTTATTTTACCGGGGACGAAGCGAAATGGGATGATGAAGGTTATTTCTGGGTGATTGGACGTGTCGATGATGTCATTAATGTCTCAGGGCATCGAATTGGAACTGCGGAAGTAGAGGGTGCTTTAGTGGACCATCCATCGGTTGCCGAAGCAGCCTGTGTAGGCAGAATTCACGAAGTAAAAGGTCAAGCGGTATTTGCCTTCGTTAGCTTAAAAGAAGGAATAATAATCCATGATAGGTTAATTGAAGAACTAAAGGCTCATGTTGTCCTAAAAATCGGATCACTTGCACGACCTGACGACATATTTTTAACGGCTGAATTACCTAAGACTCGAAGCGGGAAGATTATGAGGCGTCTTCTTAAGGACATAGCTGAGGGTCGGGCAATGGGGGATACCAGCACCCTTGCTGATGTTGCGGTCATAAATATTTTGAAAAAGAATATTGACGCCCAGAAGATCCTAGATGCACGGAATACCTCAATAAAATTGGGGAGGAATATGATTTCAATTCCTGACAATGTTACATTTAATCGTTGTAAAGATGAGTCATATGAGGGATACAGTTATACAGTGTGGTTCTCGATACCTGCTAAGGATGGCTCACCTCATCCAGTGACCCATTTTTATTGCTTTCAGTGGATAGTTAGACTGAACTTGGTTGCCGAGGTCGCCTTGGCAATCACAAATATCATGATAAATAACCATAATGCTATTGAAGCATTATACGGAAGCGGGACACCAGATTTTAGCCATGCAGTAATCAATGAAGGAAATATTAAGGATGATTTATCAGAGGAAGGACAAATCTGCTTTTGTGGTTCTGAAGGCTAGGGAAAGTAGGTCATCACTAGGGCAAACAGGCAAGTGACTATCTCAATATGAGGTAGTTTTTTTGCGTAGGTTGATAAAACTCAACCACTTTTAAGTTAAGTTATCGACAACATTTGCACTAATTCTTGCGAAATAATTATATTAATCTTTTATAATAATATTAATGAACTTATGTCACAAAAAATAAGGAGGGATTAGTATGAAAGCTAAAGGAAAATTTCTTTTCATGGTTTTGCTTCTAGTAATGCTGGTATCCTTTCCTGGAGTTGCTCTTGCCCAATTTGATGACTATGGCTATAACGCCGAGGGACGATTATTTAAAGGAACTTTAGATAATTGGGAAGCACTCATGATGGGTTTGCCCTCGTCTCCACATGAACTTAACGAATTGGATACTGTATATGTTAACAGGCAATGGGACAAACTCTTTGATCCCATGATTGAAGGAAGCCCGCCATCAGGACCTGGGGCCTGGCAGAAGGCAGAGTTATGGGAATACTTCTCCGGTAACCAACTAGGATGGACATGGCATCTTAATTTAGAAGTAGTCTATTCCCCGAATAATCCGATTCCTGGTGCAATTGTATTGGAACCAGAAGCAACAGGATTTATTGGCTTTTATTGCGTCGATTATTACGAATGGATGGAGGGGCCGGATGGGGAAAAAAATGTGATTGCGAACTTATCAATTAACAGAAGCATAATTCAAAGAGCTCTTCACTTTTGTCCCTCGGAATAGCAACGAGATTTTATTAAAACATAGGTTTTTTCTTTTGGGCGAACGGATTTTGGAAAAAGAAAAAGTCTCCCCATTCATAGACATGTGAAATTATATAAACCATGTGTTATACTCTTACTAAATACTTATCCAAAGAGGGGTAGGTATTTTGTTTTATCAGATTTAAGGGGAGAGTCTATGCTTCTTTTTAAAGATTTAATATGGTTTTTTAAGCAAGAAAAGAAAAGCTATGGTATAGGTATTTTAGTTTTGGTCTGTGTAGCTCTTATTAATCTGTTTCCTCCGTATGCGGTAAGGGTTATTGTGGACGGAGCAAGTAAAGGGAATCTGACTCGAGAAATCTTGCTCAAGTGGTCTTTGCTTCTTTTGGGGGCTGGATTCATAGCATACGGATTACGGTACATTTGGCGTTTGCTAATTTTTGGAGCGTCGAGTCGCCTCGGGCGATTGCTTAGAAAGCAGCTTTTTGAGCATTTTACACGCTTATCACCGCAGTTCTATCAGGAGCACCGCACCGGAGATTTAATGGCACATGCCACCAACGATATTCAAGCAATTGAAATGACTGCTGGGATGGGGGTTTTGACCTTAGTCGATTCCCTGACGACTGGGAGCTTGGTTATTTTCTCGATGGCCTTCTTTATTAGTTGGAAACTCACCCTCCTAACGTTGCTACCTATGCCGCTAATGGCTTGGTCCACCAGCCATTATGGAACAATGCTACATAAGAGGTTTTATAAGGCCCAGGCTGCTTTCTCTGATCTCAATGACAAAGTGTTGGAAAACATTTCTGGGGTTAGAGTGGTTAAAGCGTTCGGGGAAGAAGAAGCGGAAAATGAAGCCTTTAGGCTGTTATCGGCTGAAGTTGTGAAGAAGAATATTGCAGTAGCAAAAGTCGATGCGCTCTTCGATCCGACGATCCAACTAATTATCGGGATTTCCTTTTTCCTTGCCATTGCCTTTGGGGCGAAAGAAGTCGTGAATGAGAAGTTGACCTTCGGCCAGCTTACTCAGTTTACGATTTACCTGGGACAGTTTATCTGGCCGATGCTGGCTTTTGGTTGGCTCTTTAATATTTTAGAACGAGGGCGAGCATCTTATGATCGAGTAAATATGTTACTTAAAGTTAAATACGAAGTGCTTGAATGTGAGGGGGCAAAAGACGAGGTCCCCGATGGACAAGTAGTGTTTGAGATGGCTTCCTTTACTTATCCGGGAACTCACTTGCCAGTCTTGGATAAAATTAACATAGCCGTAAATCAAGGGCATACGTTGGGAATCGTCGGAAAAACGGGGAGTGGAAAGACCACGTTATTTCGTCTCCTCATGCGGGAGTTTGATTTAGCGGAGGGTGACATTCAAATTGGCGGACTTTCAATTTATGACCTAAAGCTCGGAGCCTTGCGAGCCGCAATTGGTTATGTTCCTCAAGATAACTTTCTATTTTCAACTACCATTGCAGAGAATATTGCTTTTGGCAAACCAGAAGCAAAGCTAGAGGAAATCAAAGCGGTCGCTGATCTTGCCGCGATTCACGAAGATATCCTGCAATTTTTAGATGCCTATGGTACTTTGGTTGGAGATCGGGGCGTAACCCTTTCAGGAGGGCAAAAACAACGAATTTCCATTGCCCGTGCTCTCTTACTCCAACCAGAAATCCTCATTTTGGATGATTCTTTATCGGCCGTAGATGCCAAAACAGAAAAGGCAATTTTGCAGGGCTTAAAGGAAAAAAGGTCTCAAAAGACAACTCTAATTTCCTCTCATCGTTTGAGTGCTATTGAACATGCGGACTTAATTATTGTTCTTCATAATGGGCAAATTACCGAACGTGGTTCTCATTCCGATCTCATGGCTATCGAGGGATGGTATGCTTCCACTTACCGAAGTCAGCAGTTAGAATCACTGATTGAGGAAGGGGGAGAATGATATGGTGATTAGGCGCTTACTTAATTATCTCAGACCCCACTATAAAGCCTTAAGTGTTGCCTCGGTGATCTTACTTTTAGCCACCTTTGCCGATGTCATTGGCCCAATCTTGGTCAAAGTCTTTCTCGATCGTCATTTAATGCCCCGTTCGTTCGACTCAAAGGATTTAATGCTCCTTGGGGGCGGGTATTTGGGACTTCATATTTTATCCGTCGGGCTACACTATTATCAGCTAGTCAGCTTCAATCAGATTGCCCTGAAGGTGATTCAACAATTACGGGTCGATGTATTTAACCACGTTCAGCGTCTTGGACTTGTGGTTTTTGACAAAACTCCGACTGGGGCCTTGGTTTCTAGGATTACCAATGACACTGAAGCGGTTAAGGAGTTATTCGTGGGTGTTTTAGCGACTTTAGTGCAAAATTTGGTATTTTTAATGGGTATTTTTATTGCTATGTTTAGTTTAGATGTTCGACTAGCCACTTTTTTCCTGGTCTTACTTCCTGTAATTCTTGGCTTGATGTATATGTACCGAAGGTTAAGCACGAAGGTTTATCGGATCATGCGTAAAGAGCTCAGTCTGCTTAATGCCAAATTGAATGAATCGATCCAAGGGATGACGATCGTACAGGCTATGCGCCAAGAAAAGCGCTTCCGACAAGAGTTCGATGTCATTAATAGTGCCTATTATCGGGCATCAATCAATAACATCCGCTTAGAAAGCCTCTTTGTTAGACCAGCCGTTGAGTTGATTTACACCTTTGCCCTCGTGCTTATCTTAGACTTCTTTGGGTTTCAGTCGTTGAAAGGACCGATACAAATTGGAGTACTTTATGCCTTCATTAACTATTTAGATCGCTTCTTCGAACCAGTTAATATGATGATGCAGAGGTTGTCTCAAGTTCAGCAATCGTTGGTTGCAGCCGAACGAGTCTTTGAGCTCTTAGACGATGACCGCATGGCGCCTAGAACGCTTAGAGATACCGAGCCACCTGCGATTCGAAATGGCCAAATTGAATTCAAAGAGGTTAGTTTCTCTTACGACGATTTATCGGGGGCTGGAATAGATGTTTTGAAAAAGATCAGTTTTATTGCTTATCCAGGCCAGACCGTGGCTTTAGTAGGGCATACTGGAAGCGGTAAAAGCACGGTTGCAAATCTTCTGATGCGCTTCTATCCTGTCTCTCGAGGAGAAATTCTCATTGATGGGGTAACTTTGTCTGAGTTTCCCGATCAAGAGTTGCGATCGAGAGTTGGATTAGTGGCTCAAGAACCATTTTTATTTGTCGGAGATATCATCCAAAATATTACTCTTTCGAGGACCACCGTGACTAAGAATGACGTGGAAGAAGCGGCTTCGTTTGTTCAGGCGGATGAATTTATTCGAAAACTTCCCCAAGGATTCGAAGAACCGATCGGGGAGCGGGGAGCAACATTGTCAAGCGGTCAACGTCAACTTATTTGTTTTGCTCGAACAATGGCAATTAAACCTAAAATCCTTGTTTTGGACGAAGCGACAGCCAGCGTTGATACGGAAACCGAAGAAGCTATTCAAACGGCCTTAGAAAAAATGCGTCAGGGTCGTACGACGATAGCGATTGCCCATCGGCTTTCCACAATACAGGATGCTGACCTCATTTTGGTCCTACACAATGGCAGGATTGTAGAACGAGGGACTCATACAGAGCTTCTGATTAAAGAAGGGCTTTATCACAAAATGTTTATGATGCAGCAGGGAACAATGGGGGGAGGTTAAACCATGACTTTGATGACCAGTATCCCAATGATAATAAAAGGAACAACCAATGATTTGGACGAATTGGAAAGATTATATGATAATTTAAATAGTTATTTAGAATTTAGCACGAATTATCCTGGTTGGGCAAAAGGGATATATCCAATTAGAGAAACGGCTGTTAATGGAATTCAAAATGATAATTTATTTGTATTCAGAATAAATAATGAAATAGCAGGTTCCATAATACTAAATCACGAACCTGAAAATGCCTATGCTCAATTAACATGGGGGATTGAAGCAGACTATCAAGACGTTATCGTAATACATACACTTGTCGTCAATCCAAAATACATTAAGAGCGGTGTTGGAAAGCAATTAATGGATTTTGCAAAGAGATATAGTATTGAACATACCATGAAAACAATTCGCTTAGATGTTTCTATTCACAATACACCTGCTATCTCATTATATGAAAAATGTGGATATACTTACGTTGGAACAGTTGATTTAGGCTTAAATATTCCTGGATTAGTTTGGTTTAAATTATATGAATTGATTTTATAGGGTACAGAAGAATACAAATGACCGCTTCGTTTTTATCCAACATAAATGGAAAGCATGTTTTTAAGGTCGTATGGTTAAAGTAATATAAAGTTTAATAATCAAGGAGGGTAAGTGATGGATAAAATAGAGAAAATACACGATACTCAGGAGAAAGCCGAACAAAATAAAAAGCATCAGGGTAAAGGAAATCCAGCTAAAGAGTTACCCAATAAGCAACATAATACTAATAAATAACTCTTTTAAAGACCATAATCTATTGTAGATTATGGTCTTTTTGCGCAAAGTTGGCTCGATTTCCTTAGAAGTAAATAAGATTCCCATGGACATTGTTTTCTTGATACAATATAGTTGTGATTATATTGGTAATTGATAAGGAATAACAAAATGAAGGTAACGGATTCCCTCATTTTAGCCTTAAATCCACTGACTACGGCTCTACTTGCTTCCATTTTTGTGGGCGAAAAATTCACTCGGAATTTGGGGGTTGTCAACAGAGAGTATTTGGGGATGCTAATTCTGTCAAAATCGTGATATAATTATGATATAATATTGATGGTGAGGTGAGTAATATGCCAGTAATTCGTCCAGTTTCAGATTTGAGGAACAAAACCCCCGAGATTGAGGAAATTTGTATAAATGAAAAAATACCTGTTTTTATAACCAAGAACGGCAATGGGCATTTAGTCATCATGAGTCAGCAGCTTTTTGAGGAACAGCAAGCCCTATTAGACCTTTATGAAAAGCTAGACGAGGCCGAAGAACAAAGTCGTGCCGGAAAAAGCCGTCCGTTCCACGATGTTATGGCAGACATAAGGAGCCGCATCCATGCCAAAGCATCTAATTAGTATCACCGAGGCAGCAGCACAGGATCTGGCCGAAATTGTTGATTATATCGCAAGCGACAATCCTGATGCCGCACTTAAATTAGCTGAAAATATTGAACAAGGCATCATAATTCTTGAGGATTTCCCTCTGACCGGCACAACACCGAAAGATCGAAGACTAACACGGCAAGGATATCGTATTTTGATAGTCGATAGTTACTTGGTGTTTTACGTTTTCTTGAATAAGGAGATGGTAGAAATCCGGCGTATTATTAGCGGAAAAAGAGACTATAAGTTTTTACTTTAGTAGAAACGTTAGAGATGAAAGCGGATACGGAGTTCTATCAAGGTATGGCACAATTGCTAAGGGCTTTTTTAGAAGAAGATAAAGACGGATTAACTGATAAATAGGGTGCGAATTGAATAGATTAGCGTTGCTATCCCTCAAATTTATTTGGGGGGTAGTTTTTTATACCAGTCTTTACATTTATAATATACTTGTTTCATAGTTGGAAGATAAATTTCATGATGACTATTGATGAATTGAAAAATTCAAGTATAATAGTATTAGTATATTATAAATATGTTATTTAATAAGGTTATAAGTATCTTACTTATGTAAGAAGAACTGAGAAAACGTTAGAAGAAGGGACTGGTTATGATGCTCCAAGCGTTTGCTGATTATGTAGCGTACACCTTGTTTGGTCTTATGCCAAACAGCCATTTAGGTGCTGCTGTTGACTTTTTTATTTACGATACGATAAAGATTTTTTTAATGTTAGCCACTATTATCTTTTTGGTTTCACTGATCCGCAGCTTTTTCCCACCAGAACGCACTAAGAAAATTTTAAGCCATAAACGAGAATTTATCGGGAATATTTTAGCAGCCCTGTTGGGAATCGTGACTCCGTTTTGTTCCTGTTCTGCAGTACCAGTTTTTATCGGCTTTGTAGAATCTGGTGTGCCCCTTGGAGTTACCTTTTCCTTCCTTATATCCTCGCCGATGGTAAATGAAGTGGCCTTAATCATGCTATGGGGAATGTTTGGCTGGCAGATCGCAGCAATTTACATCGCTACTGGGCTTACCGTCGCTATTGTCGGTGGTTTGGTGATTGGAAAACTTAAACTTGAACATTTGGTGGAGGAGTATGTTTACAACATCAAAATGGGCGAAACTGAATTGGCTGCTTTAACTTGGAAGGAAAGGGTAGAGTATGCTTGGGAATACGTGGTGGACATTCTGAAAAAGGTTTGGTTGTATGTCATTATCGGGATAGCCATTGGTGGCGCAATGCATGGCTATGCACCTGCTGATTTCCTCGTCAAATATGCTGGTAAGGATAACCTATTGGCCGTTCCTCTGGCAGTGCTCATCGGAGTGCCTCTTTATTCCAATGCAGCTGGGATCATACCCATTGTCAATGTGTTGATGGAAAAAGGGATGGCAATGGGGACGGTTCTCTCCTTCATGATGGCCGTTACAGCCTTAAGTTTGCCCGAAATGATTATTTTGCGCAAAGTCCTAAAACCTAAATTGCTTGGCATTTTCGTTGGGCTCATGACGGTGGCGATAATTTTCGTAGGGTACTTGTTTAATTGGATATTCGTATAGCTTGAAAGAGTCATAGTTTGGGTCGTCACCTAGAAGAGAGTTCTTTCCTTCAAGGAGTAGGAACTCTTTTTAGACCTAACAATTCTTTCACCAACGACTTCCATTTTACGAGTGAGGAAGAGCTTGAAACGGAAATACAGGCGCTAAAACGGGTAGCGGAGGAGTTGGGCTAATGAAAACTCTAGTGTTGAAGACAGGGGCATTTGGACAGAAAGTTCAGATGCCCTTATTATTTATGGGCATTTCCGCCAGAGGTTGAGACTGATTCAGGTATTCGGCCACATCTTAGTTCTTCGCTGCAGAAAAGTGCGGAGAAAATTTCCTGTTGGCAAAATAGATTAGAGAAAAAAATAGTGCAAAGAAAATAGGGTTGTAGTATAATATTAGAATATGATAATATAAAGTAATAAGAGATGTTTTGGTGATTTATTTTAAAGAAGGAAGGGTAGGAGTTACGGTATATGTCTGCCTCTATTCCTAGCAGGTGGAGAGGAAGACGGGTTTTTTTCAGAGGGCTGCATTGATTACTGTACGAGGTGTCAGGCTCTATGTCCTGCAGAAGTGATCCAGTATTATGGAGATACGGGTGGTCCTAAGACAACCTGCAGCTGTGGGTGTTGAAGCTGCCACGAAGCAAGCAAGGACGGAAGAATAATTTTAAAGATTGAAGGGTGAAGGAAGCATGAACAAAAATAAGATTATCATGTTGCTCGGCTTAGCGGGGTTTATCGTCATGGCAGATAACTGGGTAGTGTCTCCCATACTGCCGACTATATCGCAGAATTTAGATATTGACATTTCAAGGGCGGGACTCTTAATCACGGCCTACATGCTTCCCTTTGGTATTTTTCAGATCATCTTTGGCCCCTTGGCGGATCGATATGGAAAAAAACAGGTCATCACGTTGGCGATGATCATGTTTACGATAGCGACTGGGCTTTGTGCATTAGGTTCAAGTCTCACTAGCCTGTCAATCTACCGGGTGCTTACGGGAGTGTTTGCCGCATCGGTTATGCCAATCTCCCTTGCGTTGATAGGGGATATGTTCCCAGTCCAAGAACGACAGGGTGCGATAGGAACGTTTATGGGTATCTCGTTTCTTGGTCAAGGACTCAGTATGGCCATAGGAGGCACGATTGCTTACTTCCTTAATTGGAGAGGAGTTTTTGGCATCTATGCTATACTAGCCATAATTCCAACATTATTGCTCATAATAAATTACAAGTCGCTCCCCTCAGAAAAGCACCCTGATAGCAAAATCTTTACGCCGTATGCTAAGCTGCTGGGAACGAGCAGAAGTTTGTATACTTATATCATCGTTTTACTGGAGGGTATTTTCATCATCGGAAGCTTTTCTTACGCAGGAGCCTACATTGCGAAAACGTATGGCTTCAACAATTTATATATTGGGCTAATTATGACTGCCTTCGGAATCATGTCTGTGATTGGCGGGAGAATGAGTGGCAAGTTAGCGGCTAAAATGGGTGCGCGCAAAGTATTGAGCTTGGGACTTGTTTCAGCTGCAGTTGCAGATATCATTATCTATCAATATGGGGACGTATTGGGGATGTTGATCCTAGGTATTGCCTTATTGGGATTTGGTTTCATCTTTACTCATTCGACGCTGCTCACTAGAGCTACAGAGTTTGCTCAGAAGGCCAGGGGTGCCGCAATGTCCTTGGTAGCATTTTGTTTCATGGGCGGAGGCGGTGTCGGTACTGCTATTGGCGGAAGGGTCATCGCAGCCATGGGGCTCAATTACCTTTTCCTAATTAATGGTATAGCCCTCATCATCACGTTGCTCTTGAGCTTTGTCCTGATAAGGGATCATGTCGTGGAAGACGATGAATCCAAGGAAATGATTGGGAATTTATAGAAAGAGAGAACGTGGACTATGAGCTCTTAAAACTTTGAGCAATCCACAAGAGGATAAAACCAACTGCCTATATTACCTTGAAAGAATTATCGAGGATGGCGAGCCTTTGCCTCAAATACAACACCTTCTTTAGTAGAACAAGAATTAGGTAAGCGAAAAATGAAGATTAGTATCAACGATGGTCTGCGAATGTAAGTGTAATAGTATGAAATCCTGAAACAACTCGTTTCAGGATTTTTCGTCACCGATGTCTCGATATTCAGCTTTAGCTAAATGGTTTTCTTATTTTTCAAAAGGTGTTTTGTCCACATCAAGCGTGAGGGGACTTACGGCGAGCATCTTCATTCCCAAAGCAAGATATTACGAGAAACAAAGTCTTACACAGAATTTGATTGCAATATCAAGGTCGTTGTGCTATTTTATATATGAACAGATAAACATATGAACATACATATCCATATAATAGAATGAAACCTTGATATCGAGTATATTTTGGGAGGGAAAGAGATGTCCGAACTGATACCTGAGGTAGAAGAACGAGTTAAGTATCGTATTGTAGGGGAATTTTGTGCAAATTGTTCGGCCAAAATGGAGAGAATGTTGAGTTCAACGGCAGGAATGGGAGAGACAACGATCAATTATGCGACCAAGACTGTTTTCTTGCCTCCTACACGGGTAGCGCAAGCTCAGGAGATTATAGAGAAGATTGAAGCGGGAGTAAAACTCGTACCGATCCCTTTGAAGCAAAAAGTGGCGAATCCAGACAATACTGCTGCTGTAAATAAGGAGAATCAGTGGAGAATCGGAAGGATTATTATTGCGTGTGTGCTATTTGCAGGGGGTTTGGTTTTTGAGTCACGTTGGAAAAACGGTCCTTGGGAAGTTGTGGAGTATTGGGTCTTCTTATCAGCTTATTTTATAGTAGGCTACAAAGTTCTAGTAAAGGCTGTCCGCAATATATTCAGGGGACAACTCTTTGATGAGAACTTTCTGATGTCCTTGGCTACCGTTGGGGCGATTGCAATTCATGCTTTGCCTGAAGCAGTTGCAGTTATGTTGTTCTATTCTGTCGGTGAATACTTAGAGGAGCGGGCGGTCAACCGTTCCCGAAATTCCATTCAGGCCTTGCTGAATTTTCGTCCAGAGTATGCCAATCTAATTCATCAGTTGGATGTGATCAAAGTTGATCCCGAAGAAGTGCAGGTTGGCCAGCAAATTTTGGTTCGTCCGGGAGAAAAGATTCCTTTAGACGGCGAAATCGTGAACGGGAGTTCGTTTGTCGATACATCTGCTTTGACAGGGGAGTCAGTACCGAGGAAAGTCCAGGTGGGGAATACCATTTTAGCCGGTATGATTAATACTACGGGGGTCTTGACAGTGCGTGTCACGAAGATATTTGCTGAGTCATCCGTACAAAAGATCTTAGATCTAGTTGAGAACGCCAGTACCCACAAAGCAACTACGGAAAAGTTTATTACAACCTTTGCCCGCTATTATACGCCGGCCGTTGTCGTGGTGTCTGCCGGAATTGCCTTAGTCCCTCCACTTTTAATGGGCGGGAATTTTCAGGATTGGCTGTATAGAGCACTGACAATCTTGGTCATTTCTTGCCCGTGTGCTCTGGTTATTTCTGTCCCACTCGGCTATTTCGGGGGGATCGGGGGTGCTTCACGTCACGGGATCTTGATCAAAGGAGCGAACTATTTAGAAGCGTTGACAGATATTCGAACCGTGGTGTTTGATAAGACGGGAACTCTGACGGAAGGAGTTTTTCAAGTTGTAGAAATCAGCCCGGCAAAAGGGTATGAAGAAAGGGAACTTTTAGAAATTGCAGCTCGTGCAGAAGCTCATTCTCCTCACCCTATTGCTAAGTCAATTCGCGAGATGTATGGGAAAGACGTGAAAGTCAGTGATTCAACAGACTTACTGAGTTATGAAGAAGTAAGTGGTCAAGGGATTCGAGCGTTTTTAAACGGAAAGACTGTGCTAGTGGGTAAAGCTGGACTATTGGAACAGGCTGGGATCTCTTTGCCCAGACTTACGCTTGATAAGGGACTGGGGACGGTCGTCTACATCTCCATAGACGGAGACTATGCTGGACACTTGACGATCTCTGACCGCGTTAAGCCCGATTCCAGAGACGCGATTGCTCGCTTAAACCAGATGGGCATGAGGACGGCTATGCTCACTGGAGATAACCAAGCCGTCGCCAGAGCAGTCGCGGAAGAACTAGCCTTGACTGAATATCACTCTGATTTAATGCCTGAGGATAAGGTTTCTTGGCTGGAAACGCTTAGTCAAACAAAACAACAGGGTAAAGTGGCATTCGTGGGCGATGGACTCAACGATGCTCCGGTGTTAACCCGTGCGGATGTGGGAATTGCTATGGGTGGCTTGGGGTCGGATGCAGCGATAGAAGCAGCCGATGTCGTGATTATGGAAGATCAACCGAGCAAGCTTGTGGAGGCTATCCATATTGCTCGGTACACAAAGAAGATTATTTGGCAAAATATTGGAGTTGCGCTGGGTGTGAAGTTGGTGTTCATTTTGTTAGCGGTCTTTGGATTAACCAATATGTGGATGGCAATTTTTGCCGACGAAGGCGTTGCCTTGCTTGCTATTATGAATGCCATGCGGGTTAGGTGGTATCGCAGCCCGGAAAGATACATGCCAGAAGCTACATTATCACCAATCGTTAATGTGGCGGCAAGCTAGTTTTCATGCAAATGACCGAGATCTGGAAATAGGTGAAACAGGGGGACATGAAACAGGGGGACAGGTGATTTGTTTTGCTTTCCGTGAAACAGGGGGACAGGTGATTTGTTTTGCTTTCCGAAGTGGTTATTGTGGCGGTACGCTAGCAATCTATGTTAGAATGATGGTGACAAGGTCTATCCATTTAAGTTCGGAGTGAATTCATATGATTATGAAGAAAACAGAGGCTGATGCCACTATAATTGAAAAGCTTGAAAATGTAGAGGATGCCGTTTGTGACATCTTATGCATACATCATGAAGTGATCAATAAGTATACGCACCAACTGATTACCCCTGTCAGGGCGAATAATCTGGCGGAATTATTTAAGACGCTGGGTGACCCGACTAGAATCAGAATTATGGATGCCTTGGCGAAATCAGAGTTCTGTGTTTGTGATCTAGCTGAATTATTGGGTTTAAGCCAATCTGCCACCTCTCACCAACTGCGAGTGCTTCGGAATAGTGATCTTGTCAAATACCGGCGGGAGGGCAAGATGGTCTACTATTCTGTGCATGACTCTCATGTCTCTGAACTTTATCGTCAGGGATTGGAGCATATCGACGAGGGCTAAGGCAATAACATTCATAATTGATACCACTATAAAGGTCCAAGGTCGTAATGACTTTGGACCTTTGATAATAATCCGAAAGTAGATATATTGGGGTGCTTGAAGGTATCCCTATTTATGTTTAGTGTACAGATATTGACAAAAAAGTCGTTAAGATTATAATAATATATATTATAGAATTATAATATTAAGAAGAGGAAGTGCGAAGATGTTTACTGTTCTGATGTACATTGTGGCTTTCGGCTTTCTTGTCCTTTCCTTTATAAAGGATAAGAAAAAGACTTTCATAGCCTTAAAGAAAGCGTGGAAGTCATTTGAAAATATACTGCCACAGTTCCTGTCTATTTTGATTATCATAGGGATCATGCTGGCAGTTTTGAGCCCTGAAGTAATTTCTGGATTAATCGGAGAGAAATCTGGGTGGTGGGGAATGTTAATGGCTTCTCTGGTCGGTTCAGTTACCTTAATACCGGGTTTTGTAGCCTTTCCGTTAGCTTCAGTTTTGTTGAAAAACGGTGCTGGTTTTATGCAAATCGCCGTATTCATCTCAACCTTAATGATGGTTGGAATCGTGACAATCCCTCTGGAGATCAAGTATTTTGGTAAAAAGGCTGCAATACTCAGGAACAGCTTAGCGTTTGCATTTTCGTTTATTGTAGCAATCGCAATCGGGGTGGTGTTGAGATGAAAATTCTACTTAAACGATACAAGTTTTTCTTAGTCCTGCTCCTTATTAATATAGTAGTCTACGGTTTGTATCCATCCGTCGGTCAAAAGTCAATAGACATCACTTGGAGCAATGCAGTGGAAATGCTTTCGGTTATTCCGCCCATATTTATCCTGTTGGGGCTCTTAGATGTATGGGTTCAACGAGAAACAATGATCAAGTTGATGGGCGAGAAATCCGGAATACTTGGGATTTTAATAGCATTCTTTTTAGGTTCGGCTGCTGCCGGGCCGTTATATGCAGCTTTTCCCATAGCAGGAGTGCTCCTGCAGAAGGGAAGCAAGTTCTCAAATGTCTTAATTTTTATAGGTGCGTGGTCAACAACTAAAATACCGATGCTCTTATTTGAGGCTTCTTCGATGGGGTGGAAGTTCATGATGACGAGGTTTGTGATCGACATACCAGGGATAATGTTGATTGCTTACATCACGGAGAGGTTAATGAACGAAAAAGAGAAACAGAACGTTTATGATCAGGCGAGCTTAAAACAATGAAGTCGAATTTAGGTTTAATGAGTTGTCTATGACGGGTAATAACAGTTCGTCGATGAAGTAGTTTCACTGCGTAAAAAAATGGCTCTACTTAAATAGTAGGAGCCATTAAATGTCACAGCGCATTCAGAAGCAAACCTGTAAAACAAATA